>NZ_JBAVFI010000770.1:0-1962 GCF_049588175.1 Mesobacillus sp. | reverse complement strand
GACCTGAAATACCAATAAAAACAATCCCGGCCATTACAAGATCCAGCCTCATTGAGTTTCTTGCATCAATGATCAAGTATCCCAAACCGGATTGAGCACCAACCATTTCTCCTGCGACGAGAAAGATCCATGCGGTTCCTACCGCAATGTGAAGACCGTTCGCGATGTACGGAAAAGCAGCTGGAAAGATAATTTTCGTCAAAAGCCTAATACCCTTAATCTCAAGATTTTGAGCAACTTTCAAGTAATTGCTATCTACCCTGCGAACAGCAGAAACTGTTGATAGCAATACAGGGAAGAATGCAGCAATAAAGATGATTACGATTGCAGGAATATCTCCAATACCAAACCATAGTACGATAAATGGTGACCATGCAATCGGTGAAACTGGCCTAATGACCTGAGCTACAGGATCAAGGACATTCCACAAAACAGGGAGGCGTCCAAGAACCAGGCCAAGGATAATGGCAGCAACTACCGCGGATAAATACCCTGCCGCGAACCTATACAGACTAACCTGAAAATGTGTGAAAAGAGTGCCATCGTAGATAAGGGAAACAATCCCTTCCCATACCTTTAATGGCGGTGGGAATAACACTGTATCATACTCACCAATCATAATTACCGCTTGCCATACAATAATCAGTAAGGCAAACCCTATAATTGCATTCAATAAAGATTTTAATCTAATCATTTTCACTTCGCCTTATCAATTAATGAATGATCAACAAATTCACTGTAGGCTGGAGGGTTTTCCATCAGACCCATTTCCTTGAGATTATTTCTCAGTTCCTCATATTCTTCTTCCTTAATTTTCAAATCATCATAAGAGATCCATTGGAATGAAAGATCAAGAACGTCCTTTTCAACTTTCATATACTTCGAAGACATTTCGTGAGTATGTTCATCTTTTAATTCAGCCATTTCACCAGCTCTTACATATTGATTTACAAACTCTTGAGCAATTTTGCTTTCTTTTTTGATGAAATCATTTCTTAAGACTAGCGTGCAGTCAATCGAGTCCTTCCATATATCCTGGTCCTGGAAAAGAACCTTACCTTTATCTATAGAAACAGAGATAGCTCCAAACGGCTCTGCCACGACATATCCTGCTATCCGTCCTTCTGATAAGGCTGCTGGCATTTCGGCAGGCGGCATTTCAATTGCTTTTACATCTTCATATTTGAGTCCATTTTGTTTTAACATTTGATACAACAGAATGTTATGAGTCGAAAATTTATGCGGAATGGCAAAGTTTTTTCCTTTCAGATCCTCGGCACTATTAACATCATTTCCCACTACAAAAACATTCCCATCGCGATGCCCCAATGCTACTGCACTTAAATCAATCCCTTGTTCCTTTGCCTTCATTGCAAGAGTGACCAGGACAGACGCACCATCAATCCTTCCAGTATTCAATGCATCCATCAGTTCTGGCCATGAACCGAATTTTACAAGTTCTAAATTAAAACCCTTATACTGTTCCATTTCTTTTTCAATGTAAAGGGGTACTGCATGTGTGATTGGCAAGTAACCGATTTTTACCGTTCTCTTCCCGATATCTACTGATGATTGTTTGTTAGTTCCTGACCCGCATGCGGAAAGTGAAAAGGTCATAAAGAACACCAGCATAAGCAGGATATAATTTTTATATAGCTTCTTCATTTGTATTCTCCTTATCTATTAATTTGCTTTATATATGAAACTCAATTGCTGCTTCTTGACGATTGAAATGGAAATCCTCAAAAATCATTTTCCTGTAATGCTGAAAATCACTGTGACTTCTGTCACGTGGCTTTGACAATTGAATTCTTATCTCTTTATGAATTCTGCCTGGATTGGCTTGCATAATAAAAATCCGATCAGATAAATAAATTGCTTCATCGATATCATGAGTTACTAGCGCAATAGTCGTTTTTTCCTGTGATTGTATACGAAGGAGTTCATCTTGTAGATAATATC
>NZ_JBAVFI010000769.1:0-7450 GCF_049588175.1 Mesobacillus sp. | reverse complement strand
AGGATGCTTGCAACCTGTGCTTGTACGCTGAAACCGCTGAAAGCGAGAATAAAGCTCGTGATGATTGCCTGGTGCATGAGAGTAGCATCCTGAACCTGGCTGGTCATCTGGCTGCCTAGGGTAATTTCAAATAAACCTGAAATAAATGGCATGCTGAGCATTTCAGTCATCCCAAGCATCCCTAATGCAATCTCAATGAAATGGGCTAGAAAAGCTGTGATATGTAAGTGAAATAAGAGCTTGTTGATGACCGAGAATAAAATGATGAAACCGCCGATCATTAACAGGGTTTGAATCGATGATGTTACTGCGTCACCAAGCAGCTTGCCGATTGGGCGGTTGTCTTGGATCCTTGTCCTGTGTAAGGCTGCGAAGGCGGATCGAATAGATAGCTTTGACTCTTTTTCTTTATCAAGACTTTCCTCGTTTTTTCCATAAAATCGCATAATCAGCCCAACACTGATATTTCCCAGATAATGTGCCAACGCTAGGATGATTCCAAGCTGTACATTATAAAAGAAGCCCACTGATACAGCTCCAAAAATAAACAGCGGATTGGATGAGTTGGTGAAGGATACAAGTCTTTCAGCTTCTATTTTTGTCAGCTGCTTTTCCTGCCTGAGGCGCGCTGTCAATTTCGCGCCTGCAGGGTAGCCGGAAGCCATGCCCATTGCCCAGACAAATCCTCCAACACCCGGAACCTTAAATAAGGGTCTCATCAAAGGTTCGAGCAGGACACCAATAAACCGGACTACACCAAAACCAATCAGCATTTCTGAAACAATGAAAAAAGGGAGGAGGGAAGGAAAGACGATTTCCCACCACATATTTAATCCTCTGATCGACGCATCAAAGGATTCCTGCGGAAAAGATATTAAAGATGCAGCCATTAACGTGACAGAGGCTGCAAGGAACAATGTTTTTAATCTGGATTTAAGCACCTTTCACCCTCCCTTTGGTGGTCTGTAGCTGTGAAACTTAATTAATCAGTGGTAAAATAAAGTAATACTTCGTTAGAAGGGAATTTTCCACCCCGGCTGTTTTATAAGTTGAACAATTCGGTCTGTTTCGAGCAGATGACCCTATCTAATCCTTGAATACTCCCCCACATACCTGAGGGAAAGTTCATAAATAAATGTGCAGTTGTCAGCCTTGTCCTCATATAAATCAATATACTCGCTGAACAGCAAATTAGACCAAGTTTAGTTTGTATGGTTAAAATATAGGATTTAAGGGAGGAAAAAGCTTTGCCGCGTCCAAAGGTAGGTTTAGCCCTTGGTTCAGGTGGCGCAAGAGGATTTGCCCATCTGGGTGTAATAAAAGTATTAAGAGAAGAGGGAATCCCCATTGATTTGATTGCAGGAAGCAGCATGGGAGCTCTGGTTGCTTCATTTTATGGAGCCGGTCTTGACATTGACAGGCTGTATAAGCTTTCAAGAGTTTTTAAACGGAAGTATTACCTGGATTTTACCGTGCCAAAAATGGGGTTTATTGCTGGAAAAAGAGTAAAAGAGTTAATTAGGATCTTTACACATGGTAAAACAATCGAAGAGCTCGATATTCCAATCGGGATAGTGGCAACAGACTTGATGTCGGGAGAAAAGGTTGTTTTTAAGAAAGGGCCGGTAGCAGAAGCTGTCAGGGCAAGTATCGCGATCCCTGGTATTTTTGTCCCGGAGAAATTGGATGGGCGGCTCTTTGTGGACGGAGGGGTTGTAGACAGAATTCCTGTTTCTGTTGCCAAGGAAATGGGAGCTGACCTCGTGGTTGCGGTTGATGTCTCCCATGTAAAAGTAAATGTTGATATCACCTCCATTTTCGATGTAATTATTCAAAGTATTGATATTATGCAAATGGAGCTAGTCGCCAACCGAGAGATTGCGTCTGATGTGATGATCAGGCCTAGAGTAGAAATGTATAATTCGAAAGCTTTTACGAATATAGAAGAAATCATTGCAATAGGTGAAGAAGAAGCAAAGAAGCATGTTGATAAGATAAAACAGTGTATTGAGCAGTGGAAGGAGTCCCAGACAGAATGAAAAGAAAAACATCTATCAAGCTGTCCGTCTTGGCAGCTATACTTTTATTGGCGAGTGCCCTATATTATTTGCCTTATTATGTCACGAAGCCAGGAATGGCGAAAGAACTAGAGCCCATTATCGACGTTGAAGGCGGTTTTGAGGAAGAGGGAAACTTCATGCTGACAACTGTAAGGATGGGACGGGCAAATATTTATGCTTATATCATCGCAAAGTTTAGCAAATACCAAGAATTATATCCTCTAGAAGATATCCGGGCCGAGGATGAGTCAGATGAAGAATATAATATACGTCAGCTCCATATGATGGCTGACTCGAAAACCTCGGCAATCGAAGTTGCATATACAAAAGCGGGAATTCCTGTAAATTACACTTATAAGGGAGTCTATGTGCTCAGGGTAATGCCTGGAATGCCAGCGGAAGGAAAGCTGATGCCAGGAGACCATGTTTTTGAAATCGATGGAAAAGCATTTAAATCTTCAAATGAGTTTATTGAATACGTGAGCTCCAAAAAAGCAGGAGATGTCGTCAAGCTAGCATTTAAACGTAACGGAAAGACGGATCAGGCAGAAGTAAAGCTTCAAGCCTTAGAGGATGGGAGCAATCGTGCTGCTGTAGGTATCCAGTTAGTAGATGACAAAGAAATCGACGTTGATCCAGATGTCACGGTACAATCAGAAGAAATTGGAGGACCATCAGCAGGTTTGATGTTCTCACTTGAAATATACAATCAGCTAACCAAAGAGGACTTGACTAAAGGTTATGAAATTGCTGGCACAGGTACAATTACACCTGATGGAATCGTAGGCAGAATCGGCGGTATCCAGCAAAAAGTAGTCGCTGCAGACAAGGCTGGAGCAGAAATCTTTTTTGCGCCTAATGAAGAAGGTGCGAAGGACTCAAATTATCAAGAAGCAATGATTGCTGCGAAGGATATCAAAACCAAAATGAAAATCGTACCGATCGACACCTTCGAGGATGCAGTAATATACCTGGAGAATTTAAAAGAAAAAACAAGCTGATTTTGTCAGCTTGTTTTTTCTTATGCTTAAAGCCAGTTACATATGGGACAATGTAGCTGTTAACAGCTTGTTACAACATTATTGGAGGTCTAGAAAATTCTTCGCGAAGAAGTTCTTCTTGGCCTTCTCCATTCTGGCCGAGTGCATAGATTCTTGATGCCTTAATATCAAGGTCAAGATCTGGATCAGAATAAGCAGAAAGTTTTGATATGACAGGGAGAGTGAAATTTTTCTTATAGAGCTTTAAATATTCCCTTCCTTTTTCCGTAGCTCCTAACAATCGTAAATAATTAACGGTGTTTTGCGGTTTTTTCATCTCATCCTTTTTTGTATTGGTTAAGATATGAAGGCAGACTCTTTGGAGTCGGGTCCAGGTATAGCGTTTTGTTTTGATGGATTCCATAAATTCATGGAAGGAACTTGACGAAGCGGCGGTGGATAACAGCCTGTTTTCAAGGCCTTCTTCAACCTCATAAAAATCTCTTATTTCCGCAGGGCTGCTTTGGAGCAATTTATATTTAAGCAAAGGCCAGTAGTTTTCCCAAGACTGAAATCCGCCGAAATTTTCTTTGTATTCGGACAGCTGTTCAAAAGAAGTGTAAGGAACAAGACTTTTTATAGTATCCATTTCTCCAGAAGCTCCAAATAAAGCTTTTCTTATACTAGTTGCACTGGCTATTGTAGCTGACGAAAAATGTTCATCATGATAGCCTGCGCTTTTTCTCGTGATCGTATCAGGAAGCATCCTGCTTTTCTGCTTGTTAATTGCTTGTATGTAATGAAGGCCAAGGATGTTGTTTGGACTCGATATGTCGATGAATGTTTCTGATGGTGATAATGATTGGAAGCTAAGAGAAATGGATTTCGGATAGCTATTTCCCTTCGAAGTGTAGTACTTTATATTCTCTTGGAATTGTTCGTTGTTTTTTTCGAGAAACAAGATAGTCCGCTCAAATGCACCCAAATCTCCTGATTCACTCCCGAAAACAAGTGTGCTGCAGCCGGCTGAGGAGAGGATGGAAACTGCTCCATCTGCAAAGACTTCCGCATGCTGGGTGGCAAATCGATAGGGAAGCTCAAAAACGATGTCCACACCGGCAGACAAAGCCATTCTTGTCCTTGCCCATTTTGAAACAAGGGCAGGTTCGCCTCGCTGCAGAAAATTTCCGCTCATAGCCGCAATCGCTATTTCAGCACCAGACTGCCCTTTTGCCTGCTGCAGGTGAAAAAGATGACCATTATGGAAAGGATTATATTCAACAACAACGCCAACAGCTTTCATTATAGTGCTCCTTCGTGGTAATATGGGATTGCAATATCTAGATGTTTAATTTATAGTATTAATGTAAATTATAGTGTAAAGAAAAAATATTGACAAATGATTATACGAGTTGCTATAATTACCTTTGTTGCCTTGGGGTGATTCTATGAAATGGACAATAAGTCAGATACAAAAACATCGAAACAAGGACTTTCTGATCGACGAGATAGTCCGGATGGATTCGGTTAAGGAAACAGATCCCACGATCCGTGAGGTCTCTCCGATTCACCTCACTGGAAGGGCCGATATAAGTGCCACGAGAGTGACGTTCCATATTCGGATTGCAGGCCATCTTATCCTTCCATGTTCCCGGACATTGGTTGACGTAAATTTTCCAATTGATGTTGAAACCACTGAAACTTTCCTTTTGAACAGCCACGATTACGAGGCTGATGAGGAAGTTTATCAAGTAACAGGCGATGTCATTGATCTTGAACCAATCATCAGAGAAATCCTGCTGCTGGAAGTTCCAATACAGGTATTCTGTGATGATAGCGCTGGTCAGGAAGGCGCACCCCAGTCAGGTAAGGATTGGGAAGTTATCGAGAAACAGGAAAAAACTGAAAAACTTGATCCCCGACTTGCCGGACTTGCAAAATTCTTTGAGGAATCTGATTCCTCTGACTAATTAATCGATTAAAAAAGAGCGTGGAGGTCCAGAATGGACTGGCCTTCATAAACTTTCTTATTCTCTTTAAGGAGGTGGGAAGAATGGCTGTACCATTTAGAAGAACGTCTAAAACTGCGAAAAGAAAACGCCGTACTCATTTTAAATTACAGGTTCCGGGTATGGTAGCATGCCCAAACTGCGGTGAAATGAAACTTGCTCACCGTGTATGTAAGGCTTGCGGAACATACAAAGGAAAAGAAGTTGTAAACAACTAATTTTCTGTACAAAAAAGCACAGGATGCTCATGCGTCCCTGTGCTTTTTTTGTTTTCTTATGAAAAATACATTTAGGAAGAACATTGCTTTTTCATTTTACGGAAAATTGATAAAATTTAATGGAACAAGACTAGTTTTTAGGAGGGTGAGCATGGAACCATACATAATATCAAAAGAAAATGAAGGTGTTTTACTTTTTATAATAAATAGGCCTGATAGGAGAAATGCGATAAATTTTGAGGTAATGAATGGACTAGAAGAAGCGATCAGACTGGCATCTGCTGATGATGTTAAAGTTTTCGCAATCACTGGGGCTGGCAGCCAGGCTTTTTGTTCTGGAGGTGATCTAGCGGCATTTCATCTCCTTAAGACAGAGGAGCAGGCATATGGAATGCTGTCAAGGATGGCAGGGATTCTATATAAAATTCTTGTGCTCCCGAAACCGACCATTGCTATATTAAATGGCACAACTGTTGGCGGAGGATGTGAAATAGCTTCTGCCTGTGATTTCCGGATTGGGATAAACGGCATGAAAGCTGGGTTCGTCCAAGCCAATTTGGCTATTACGACAGGTTGGGGTGGGGGAACGCTGCTTTTAGAAAAACTTCAACAGCCTAGTGCTCTTAAAATGCTTTTGGATGCAAAATTACATACAGCAGTTGAACTAAGGGAGATAGGGTTCCTGCATGATCTGTATGAAGGCGACCCAATGGAAGCATGTCTCTCATTTTTAAAAGAAAGCTTAGAAAAAGAAACTTCGGTATTAGAAGCCTATAAATCTTTGTTAAATAAAAAGTGGGAGCTATTATCCATGAGAGAAAGAATGAACGATGAGGCTGCCAGATGTGCTGTGTTGTGGGAAGGAGAGGCACACCACAAAAAAGTGGACGAATTTATGCACCAAAAAAATAAAAATAATTAACAGTCACATGGCATGTAATCAGTCTATCTTTCCTAGCAGATGCATATGAATGAATAAAAAACAATAGGAGGGATTTTCTGATGCCATTAACCCGTCAGGATGCCTGGTCACAAGATGAAGATTTATTGCTGGCTGAAGTAGTATTGCGCAATATCCGGGAGGGGGGAACACAATTAAAAGCTTTTGAGGAAGTAGGGAAACAGCTCTCCCGGACTGCCGCAGCCTGTGGTTTCCGCTGGAATTCCTGCGTCAGGAAGCAATACAAGTCTGGTATTGAGCTGGCTAAAAAGCAGAGGAAGGAAGCCAAGAAGCAGTCCAAACCTGTTGAAAAGGCTGAAGAGGCTACTGCGCCAGTGTCTGAGGCTCAGGCAGCTTCACCTGAATCAGAAGAAAAGCAAGCAACTATCAGCTTGCAGCAGGTGAAACGATATCTTGATGACCTCTATGAAAAAGCGGGGACGGCATCCGGAAACAAAGAAAGCCTCGATGATCATAAAGATAAAATCCGCGGCCTTGAAAAGCAAATCTATTACTTGTCTGCTGAAAATGAAAAATTAGAAACCCAATTAAAATCAATGGAAGAAGATTATCGCGCTTTGATTGATATTATGGAGCGGGCGAGGAAAAGAGTTGGCCCGAGGGAAGATGACAAACAACAGAAAATCAAATTCCAGGTTGAACCGAAAGGAAGCCTTGAGAAGGTAGAAAAGTAGAAATGAACAAACACCTGCCGGGTTCTCGGCAGGTGTTTGTTCCGCTTAAAAAGGCGCTAACGCATTTCTATTGAACTTGTTCCGTTACTCCAGCCGGGTACCAGACAAGCGGATTTTCGCCACGGTCCCTTTCCATATCATAGTGGACTGGAGTGAAGCCCATTTTGTCCCAGAAATCCTGGGATTTAACACGTGGATTAGTCTTAATTGGCAAGCCAAAGCCTTTCGCAAACTCAACCAGTGTTTTGCCATATCCTTTACCCTGATAGTCTGGGAGAACTTCCAGCTTCCATAATTCCAGATAGTCTTGAGCCGGTTCAAAGTAACGGTCAAATTGTTTCTTAACCTGATAGAGGCTCATCCTTGCAACAAGCTTATCGCCAAAATAAATACCGTAAAAAGGTGAGTCGCTATCATTTTCAACAATATTCGCTTCAAGGTCCTCGAGCATGGAAAGCTCTTGATGGCCATACTCCCTGAATTTCTTGAATTCCTCTAAAGTCTTATAATTGATTTTTAGTTTTTCCACTTTATTTGCCATGTTACAT
>NZ_JBAVFI010000768.1:0-2131 GCF_049588175.1 Mesobacillus sp. | reverse complement strand
AAACACTTGAGATGTTCACAGAGGTATTGAACCTTGAGCCGCTACTCAGCATCCCAGTAAGACAGCTTTCTCTTGGGCAAAAAATGCGCTGTGAACTTGCAGCTGCCTTTCTTCACAGACCTTCCGTTGTCTATCTCGATGAGCCAACGATCGGCCTCGATATCGCAGTAAAAGTGAAGATTCGCAAGTTTATCAAAGAAATGAACCAGCGCTGGGGCACAACAGTGCTGCTGACTACACATGACATGCAGGATATTGAGGAAATCTGCGACAGGATCATCATTATTGATGGCGGTACGATCCTGTATGACGGAGGTCTTGACGAAATTAAAAAGCAATTCGGTCAAAAACGAGTGATTCACTTCGAACTGGCGGATGCAGAAAAATTTGTCCTGCCAGCGACTCTGGACGGTTTCGTGGACATTTTACCGAATGAAGAAGAAACGAAGGTCAGCCTTTCATTCGACCATGAAACAGTGAAAAGCTCGTTTGTCATTTCCGAAATGATGAGTGTATATGAAATTGGCGATTTGAACATTGCCGATCCTAAGATTGAGACAATTGTAGAAGAGCTTTACAACAAGCAGGAACAGGGGGGAGAGCATGGGAAAGTATTGGCAGATCGCTAAAGGAAGGATGCAGGAGAACACTGCGTATTCCGCGTGGTACTGGGCCGGTACATTGTCGGCCGTCATGCGCCTGCTGATCATTTATTTCTTCTGGCAGGCGGTTTACGCGAACCAGTCCACGATTGAAAATATTAATCTTGAAACGATGCTAACGTATATCGTAGTAGCCATGCTGCTGCAGGGCTTCGTCGGCGGCGTTGGGAATGAGCTTGCTGAAAAAATTAAGGACGGTCAGGTCGCGATCGAGCTGATGCGCCCTTACGATATGATTTTTAAAATGTTTGCGGTTGATGTCGGCGCGAAAATTATGTACTTGATTCAGGGAACGATCCCGATGATTTTGATTGCTTATTTCTTTATGGATCTTTCATTCCCTAAATCGCCGGAGACAATTATCTTATTCGTTTTCAGTGCACTGGCTGGTATTTGGATTGGTACGTTCTTTGATTTTCTTGTCGGCGTGCTTGCGTTCTGGACAGTCAATGTCTGGGGAGTGCGCGTGCTGAAGGAATCATTGATTACCTTTTTCTCAGGGGCACTCGTGCCGATCACGTTATTCCCAGACTGGCTGCGTACGATAACTGAGTTTCTTCCGTTCCAGGCAATGGTGTATCTCCCAGTATCGATATATTCAGGATTGATCACAGGCACGGATGTATATATAGCCCTTGGAATTCAATGTTTCTGGCTAGTGTCGTTGTATGTGTTAGTAAGGGTAATCTGGTCACAGGCAATTAAGCAGATTACGATTTTTGGAGGTTAGGAGGGATTTTATGCGTCGTTATACGAGATTATATTGGGAATTTGCGAAGAGTCATATGAAGGTGATGATGGAGTACAGGATCGACTTTTTGATCGGAGTCGCCTCCGTCATGCTCGAGCAGTTCGCTTCAATCTTTTTTGTAAAAGTGGTCTTTGATCACATTGAACAGATCAATGGCTGGAATTTCTACGAGATATTGTTTATCTATGGGATCGCGGCTACCGGACGTTCGATCCACCAGATTTTCTTTGATAATTTATGGACCCTCGGCTGGCAGTATATTAGACCAGGGAAACTCGACCGCCTTTTGATCAGGCCGGTGAATCCTTTGTTTCATGTAGTTGCTGACCGTCTGCATCAGGATGGATTTGGTCAGCTGATAATCGGATTATTCATTCTGGGTACAGCCATTCCGCAGCTTGATCTCGTATGGGGAGCTGCGGAAATCGCGATGCTCGTTGTGATGATTATTTCATCTGGACTGATATTTGTAGCGATCAACTTGTTCTTTGCTACATTCAGCTTCTGGATGATCGACAGCTTGCCGATTGTATGGGCAGTATTCAACATGAGCGACTTTGCTAGATACCCGTTGACCATCTATCACAAGGGCATCCGCATGTTCCTTACATGGATCATCCCATACGGATTCACAGCTTTTTATCCAGCAGCCTATTTCATCGATAAATCAGGCTACAAAGAATTCGCCCTATGGACACCAGTCGCAGCCATCGTCTGC
>NZ_JBAVFI010000767.1:0-1504 GCF_049588175.1 Mesobacillus sp. | reverse complement strand
GAAGGGATTGAAATAGAATTGTTAAAAAATTTCACAGGAAAAACAGTCATCATTACCGGTGGTTCCAATGGAATCGGCAAAGGAATTGCAAAAGCTTTTGGAAAAGAAGGAGCGAATGTTTGCATTGCCGACCGTGAAGAGGAAAAAGGAAAAGAAGTCGTTCGACTGATCGAAGAGGCTGGAGGGAAAGCAGCATTCTACCAGACAGATGTCAGGATAGAAGATGATATAATCAATCTTTTAGATAAGGTCATCAATGAGTTTGGAACCATTGATATCTTAATTAACAATGCAGGGGTTTCAAGGTTCAAGCCCTTATTTGAATTATCGACTGAGGAATGGGAGGATGTCGTTTTTACCAATCTTCGGAGTGTGTTCATAGGATCACGTGAAGCGGCAAAAAGGATGACTCAAGGAGGAAGGATCATCAATATGGCATCGACCAGAGCGACGATGTCGGAACCGAATTCAGAAGCATATGCTTCTTCTAAAGGCGGGATTGTCGCATTGACCCATGCGCTGGCTGCATCCCTTCAAGCAAAAGGAATCACGGTTAACTGCATTAGTCCGGGTTGGATCCAGACAGAAGATTATCAAGAACTTCGGGAAAAGGACCATCTTCAGCACTGGTCAAACCGGGTAGGTAAACCTGAGGATATAGCGAAAGCCTGCCTTTATCTGGCGGCCCAGGAAAACGATTTTATCAATGGCCAGAATTTGATTATTGATGGCGGCATGACAAGGAAAATGATTTATGAAGAATAACTTCCAAGGGATCTGCTGGAATGTCGGCAGGTCCCTTGTAATTTTACGCCATTGTTTTATAAAATAGAGAAAAAAGAGTTTGGAAATTGGGAGAGAATCATGAAATACAACACTAAGAAACCCAAAAAGAAGAAACAAGTCCAAAGAAACTTCAATATTGTTATTCTGCTGTGTTCTGTTTTTGTTGGATTTTTCCTGCTTGATAGATTCCTAGATTTGTTCAACCAGAATTTAGTAAAGATAAACAGTGGGGCAAATAGTTCGATCGGTGAAGTGGCGAAATATACTCCATATATTCAGGAAGAATTAAAAAAGGTAGGTCTTGATGAGCATACTGTAACGGTTGCTGCCTTAATGATGCAGGAGAGTAAAGGAAAAGGCGGTGACCCGATGCAATCCTCTGAATCAGCCGGACTTTCACCCAATTCTATTAAAGATCCTAAACAGAGTATTCAGCAGGGGGTCAAATACTTTCAAAGAGCTCTAAATTACGGGGATCAAATGCAAGTGGATTTTCCGACAGTGATTCAGTCCTATAACATGGGCATTGGGTACATTGATTTTATTGCAAAGAATGGCGGGAGGCACAGCGAGGAGTTAGCGAAGAAGTTTTCGATGATACAGGTGGAAAAAAATCCGCAAACCTACGATTGCGGTGGGGATAAAAATAACTTTCGCTATCCATACTGCTATGGTGATTTTACCTATAGCACAAAGGTAGCAAAGCATATTGAATCGA
>NZ_JBAVFI010000766.1:0-2280 GCF_049588175.1 Mesobacillus sp. | reverse complement strand
ACCGCAACACCTCCCTGGTAAAATTCATCAACGACCAGTACGAGCGTTATATAAAGGAATTGAGTTTAATAGACAAACAGCATTTTATGAATAGATTCGTAGAACTGGATTGCCGCGGTTACGTATGGAAGGACCGGGTATACAGTCAGCTTTTACAGGAACTTAACATAACAGGTTTGACCTGGGAACAACTCCTCGAAGACTACGTTATTAACTTTAACAATACATGTGTGCCCTTCCGAAACGTTCAGAAGGTTTTAGAAACCCTGCACCATATGGGCATAAAACTTGGCTTGATTTCCAATGGGAAAAGACAATTCCAGAGAGAGAACCTGAACGCCCTAGGGATTGCGGATTACTTTGACACCATCCTGATTTCTGAAGAGGTCGGCTTAAGAAAACCTGACCCTCAGATCTTTCAAATGGGGCTGGACAATCTCTCCATTTCAGCAGAGGAAAGTATATTTGTAGGGGACCATCCGGAGAATGATATCATGGCCGCCAGGGATGCAGGAATGCTTGGACTCTGGAAGCGTGATGAATATTGGATGGAGGCTGAGGCCGATTTTACCATCAATGATTTATATGAAATAGTAGCAATCGTTCGAAGCTTGAAAGGAGCAGCAGTAAATGAAAGATTTTAAGGTTATGCATATTGCGCCAACCCCTGAAGACTACATCAATCTCCGCGTTGAAGCTGGCTTGAGCGTTAAATCCATAGAGGCTGCCAGCGTTGGACTGAAAAATTCACTCTTTGCCATAACTGTTTATAACGATTCAACTTTAGTAGCGATGGGAAGGGTCATCGGAGATGGAGGAGCTTTTTTTCAAATCGTCGACATCGCGGTCAAGCCGGATCAGCAAGGAAAGGGACTTGGAAAGCTGGTCATGAAAGAATTGATGTCCTATCTTGAGGAAAATACATATGAGGGATCTTATGTCAGCTTGATTGCAGACGAACCGGCAAATAAACTTTATGAACAATTTGGGTTTTCTTATACATACCCTGACTCATATGGGATGTATCGGAAATATTGAAGCGGCCAAGGTAAGGCCGTTTTTTTCGTATGCTCCACTTAAGGAAGACTATTTCCCAGGAGGGTGATTTCTATAAACAGGAATTAGACAAAATAATTTAAAATTAGACAAAATTTTACCACTAGAAGTATTTAACATCGTGTCCAAATAAAGTAAAATGTTTAACAGGACTTTATTCCTATTAAATGTGTGTGGCTTAAGGAGAGTATACTGCATGGTAAAAAGCATCAAAATTCGTATGTTGCTTATTTTCTCAGGATTAATTTTGATTTCGGGCTTATTCATTGGCTATGTATCTATTAGATCCTCAGAAACGCTGGTCGAAGAAACCGTGAGCCAACAAGCATCAGGGATTTCTCAGCGAGCTGCAAATCTTATTAAAATTAAAGAATATCAGGATATTTTAGAATCTGGAGAAACAGTCTATTATAAAGAACTGCGCAGCCAGATGAATGAAATAAGAGAAGCAAATGGTCTTACTTATATATATACGATGAAAAGAGAAAAATCAGGAGATGGGTACCGATATTATTACATAGTGGATGGAATGCCTGAAAGTTCCGAGGATGCTTCCCAAATCGGAGATGAAGAGAAGGGAATAGACGAGTATCCTGCAATTGTACGTGCTTTTGAAACAGGGAAACCTGAGATGGAAATGACAAATACTGAGGAATATGGAGGGCTGGTTTCTGCCTATGCTCCTATTAAATCAGAGACAGGTGAAGTGATTGGAATCGTCGGATCAGATTATGACGTAACGGATGTCTATAATGGAATTGAAGCAAATAAGCTAAAAATGCTTTTAATCATGGCGGCTATTTTAGTTGTTAGCATTATCGTTACCTGGGCAATTACCCACTCCATTACAAAGCCGATTCAGCTTTTATCAAAAAATACAGAAGCCATTGGCGGTGGTGATTTGTCAATTAGTGTCGAGTCTAAACGCACTGATGAAATCGGAAAATTAACTCTATCATTCAATGAAATGCTCCAGGATTTAAGGGGGATTATTCAAACTATTAATAAGTATAGTTTAGAATTGAACGAAACTTCCTCTTTACTTTTATCAAAGGCAAATGAAACAAAATCAGCGAGCAGGGAAATTGCTATTACCATGGAGGATATCTCAGGAAATTCGGATTCACAGCATAAAAGCCTGAGCGAAAGTGTAATGGTTATAGAGGAAATGTCGGTAGGGGTTAATCATATTGCGGAATCATCATCAACAGCTTCTGAATTAGC
>NZ_JBAVFI010000765.1:0-3107 GCF_049588175.1 Mesobacillus sp. | reverse complement strand
GTGTTCCAAAGTGGAACATGAGAACCGTCCCCATGTTTACGAGAAAACGCTTGCAATTTTATTAAATAGGATTTAATATACTTGTATACAAGTATACTTGATTAATAAGAAGGTGTAATAAATGAGTGAAAAGAAGGATTTTCTTTATCCTCAAAAGTGGCTTTCGAAGGCTTCGACTGGTGATCGTGTTGCGAGTGAGCTTAGAATGCAGATTATTTCAGGGCTGATTGAAAGCGGTGCCATCCTTTCGGAAAATAAGCTGGCTGCTGATTTTAACGTAAGTCGCTCACCCATTCGTGAAGCACTTAAAATTCTTGCCTCTGAGAATCTGATCCGTTTAGAAAGAATGGGCGCTGTTGTCATTGGTCTGACGGAGAAGGATATCGAAGAAATTTACGATGTTCGTTTATTAATAGAAACGTTTGTTTTTGAACGAATGATGAAAATAGACACAACTGAGCTCGTGCGTGAACTTAGCAAAATCCTTGAAATGATGAAAATCGCCATTAAATACAAAGATGCTGATGAGTTTTCCTTACAGGATGTGCTATTCCATGAAACCATCATCCGGGCAATCAATCATTCCTACATCAAGATGATTTGGGATAACACAAAACCTGTTATGGAAGCATTCATTCTTTTATCGATGCGAGTAAGGGTCGAGGAAAAGTACGAGGACTTCCAGCGCATTATTGATAATCATGAGCTTTATATTGAAGCCATCAAAACGAAGAATCGCGACCTGATGATTAAATCCTTACACCAAAATTTTGATGATGTTCAAGGTAAAGTCGAAGACCTTTGGATATCGCAGCAAACGCTTTCCAGGGGAGTTGAGAAAAATGACTAGCTATATGTTAGGGATCGACATCGGTACAACAAGTACAAAAGCTGTTTTATTCAGCGAAAAAGGTGAAGTCATCCAGCAGGAGAATATCGGCTACCCGCTCTTCACGCCAGACATTTCAACTGCAGAACAAGACCCTGACGAAATTTACATGGCAGTATTAACGGCCATCACAAAAATAATGAAAAATCATTCCCATAAAACGCTGAGCTTCATTTCCTTCAGCAGCGCGATGCACAGTGTCATCGCGATTGATGAAAATGACCAGCCGCTGACGCCATGCATCACCTGGGCGGATAATCGCAGTGAAGCATGGGCCCATAAAATCAAAGACGAACTGAATGGGCATGAAATCTACAAGCGAACAGGTACGCCAATCCATCCAATGTCACCTTTGAGCAAGATTGCCTGGATGGTGAATGAACGTCCTGAAATTGCCTCTAAAGCGAAAAAGTATATCGGCATCAAGGAATACATCTTCAAAAAATTCTTTGATCAATATGTCGTCGATCACTCCCTCGCCTCTGCGATGGGGATGATGAATCTCAAGAATCTGGATTGGGATGAGGAAGCATTAAAAATTGCAGGCGTCAGCAGCGATCAGCTATCAAAGCTTGTTCCTACAACTGAGATTTTCACAAACTGCAATCCGGAAGTAGCAAAACAGATTGGGATTGACCCACAAACTCCTTTCGTCATCGGCGCAAGTGATGGCGTCCTTTCAAACCTCGGTGTTAACGCGATTGGCAAAGGCGAAATTGCCGTCACCATCGGAACAAGCGGTGCAATTCGCACGATCATTGACGAGCCGCAAACCGATGAAAAAGGACGAATCTTCTGCTACGCCTTGACCGAAAAGCACTGGGTCATCGGCGGACCTGTCAATAATGGTGGGATGGTCCTTCGCTGGATCCGTGATGAATTTGCCGCTTCCGAGGTGGAGACAGCCAAACGACTTGGCATCGATCCATACGATGTTTTAACGAGAATTGCTGAACGCGTCAGACCTGGAGCTGAGGGATTGCTTTTCCATCCTTACCTTGCCGGTGAGCGTGCGCCATTATGGAACCCGGATGTACGAGGATCATTCTTCGGCCTGACGATGTCCCATAAAAAAGAGCATATGATTCGCGCAGCGCTTGAAGGAGTTATTTTCAACCTGTATACAGTGTATTTGGCCCTGACAGAAGCGATGAAAGAACCTGTGACGAGAATCCAGGCTACCGGCGGCTTCGCACGATCAGAAGTGTGGCGCCAGATGATGTCCGATATATTCGACACAGACGTGGTCGTACCGGAAAGCTATGAAAGCTCATGCTTGGGCGCTTGTATCTTAGGCCTGTATGCCACAGGTAAAATCGATTCATTCGAGGTCGTTTCTGACATGATCGGCAGTACTCACAAGCATACGCCTAATGAAGACGCTGCTAAGGAATACAGACAGCTGGTACCCATCTTCATCAGCTTATCCAGAGTTTTGGAAAAAGATTATTCACGTATCGCAAACTATCAGAGAAGCTTGATCAAATAAGCTTCTCACTGGGGATTCTATTATCCCCTCGCCAAAAATGTTAGCGCTTTATTTTACAGAGGGAATGCCCCGCTTCATGCGGGAAAAATAAATAATAAATACAATTAGGGGGAAATGACAATGCCATTGGTAATTGTTGCAATTGGTATCTTAGCTTTACTTTTACTCATTATGGGCTTAAAGCTAAACACATTCGTTTCATTAATTATTGTTTCATTTGGTGTAGCTTTAGCACTTGGAATGCCTTTAGATGTCATCGTTAAAACAATTGAAGCAGGTTTAGGCGGAACGCTCGGCCACCTTGCGTTAATCTTCGGACTTGGCGCGATGCTTGGTAAATTGATCGCAGATTCAGGCGGTGCCCAGCGGATCGCTATGACACTAGTAAACAAATTCGGTGAAAAGAACATTCAATGGGCAGTCGTTGCTGCTTCATTCATTATCGGTGTCGCTCTATTCTTCGAAGTAGGTTTAGTACTATTAATTCCAATCGTATTTGCTATTTCAAAAGAATTGAAGATTTCTATTTTATACCTTGGTATTCCAATGACTGCCGCGTTATCTGTAACACACGGCTTCCTGCCTCCACACCCTGGCCCAACTGTTATTGCTGGTGAATATGGTGCAAACATTGGTGAAGTATTGCTTTATGGTTTTATCATTGCCATTCCAACCGTATTCTTAGCTGGTCCAGTTTTTACAAAAATCGCGAAAAGGCTTGTACCAGAA
>NZ_JBAVFI010000764.1:0-2194 GCF_049588175.1 Mesobacillus sp. | reverse complement strand
GGTCCATGTTGTGGGAAAATAGACACTCGTATGTTTTAGAAGCCAATAAAAGATTCCATACGATAGTATGGAGGCGAACAAAATAAAATAGATTAAAATCAGCCAGCCATGGCTTTCTGCAGGGAGGCTGTAATCTTCATTGAATATCAGGCTGATAACCATTAAAAATCCACCTCCGTAAAGCATCTGGTACCCATTGAGGATAAATGGATCCAATAGATCAATGAGAATCTTTTTTGATTGTATGCTTCCATATGCGAAGGCCCATTCAGCAAGGAGCAGAACGAGTTTGGCTATGGCAGATTCTGAGCTGCTATCGATGCTGATTTCATTAAAAAAGAGCAATCCTATTCCACCGAGGCTGATTAATGAACCAATAAATCTGAGGGAATTAAACCGTTCCTGTTTTGTAAAATAATTGATAATTAGGATGAAAATTGGAGAAGTAGCGACAATCACTGCTGCTTCTCCCGAGGAGAGATATTGCTCAGACCAGTAAAGTGCAGCAAACGGTACAGTCGTCATAAAAAAGGATAATCTGGCTATCTGTAAATGAATTGAAGGCTTGAGGGACCCCTTTTTAGAAAAAAGCTGCAAAAATCCGATGATGACCCCTCCAGCCAAGATAAACCGAAGGCCGGAAAACAGGAATGGGGACCAGCCTGTTCCCAACCCAATTTTAATGAGTAAAAAAGTCGTGCCAAAAATAAAGCACATGACCAGGTAAAAAAAGACAATCATCATAACACCACCACAAAGGGGTTTGAACGAGAACAAACTTTAAGGCTGGTCGTTAATTTCACACTGTTGTCCCTGTTCATCCAATACGAAACTCTCATGCTCATTCAAGACTCTTACATTTACTTTTTCCTTCTGGCTTTGTCTGATCACGCGTTCAATTACATCTGGAGTCTCGTTATAAAGAGGAGGATAATGAAACGAACCGTAATGGATTGGAATTAGGACGCCTGCTCGCAAAACCTTTGCTGCTGCTATTGCCTGCTCTGGAGTAAGGCAAATAGGCTGACCGCTTTGTATTGCACCCGGTTCGTTTACGACAGCCCCATTTACAGGAAGGAATGCAGCGGTAAACGGTCCATATCGTTCACCAAGTGCTTGCCAATGCCCATGCCAAAGAGTGTCCCCGCAATGGATAATGGTTTGGCCTGCGCTCTTTATGATCCAGGATACTTGCCTGTCTCCCAAGCCATCGACCGCCGGGGCCGTGATAATATCTATATCGCCTGCCTGTAACCTTTCCCCTTCAGTGAAACCCATTACGTTCGTAAACCCATATCCTTTTACAACACCTTCAGTTCCTGCAGGGACAAGCAGTGTAATATCTTTTCCGGCTTTCCCTGAAATCCAGTCGGGATCAAAGTGATCGGAATGCAAATGGGTGATTAGGATGAAATCCGGTTTCCTTAGATGAACCATGGGAGAGAAAGGTGTTTTTGGCGAGCCGAAAAATGACGTTTGTGGACTTTTATATACTGGATCAATTAAAATAGTTTTTTCGTTTAACTCAATCAGTACCCCTGCCCATTGCAGACGTTGGATTCGCATATCCTTCCTCCTCCCTAATAAAGCCAGTATTCTTTGTTTTACTAGAAAGATCTAGCCACTCGCCAGGCTTTAGCGCGTACAGTTCGACTCCTCGCAAATCCGCTCTTCCTTCAACTCGCTTTAGGGCGTTATCCGCTTCCGAGTAATAAGGAGGATTGTGGAACATACCATAATGGATTGGCAGCAATGCTGCACCCAATATTTTGGCAGCTTCAACTGCTTCTTCAGGAGTCATGCATGCTGGGATCGTGCTTTGTTCAAGCAAACCTTTGACATTCAATACAGCACCGTTGATTGGCAAACAGGCTAATGTGAATGGGCCGTACTTACCCGCGATTTTCCACCACTCACCATGCCAGAGCGTGTCGCCACAATGGATTATTTTTTGGCCATCCCCTTCGATCATCCAGGCGACCTGAGGTGTTCCATAGCCGTCTGCTGAATAAACGGCGGTTATTTTTAATTCACCAAATTCCCATGAATCTCCCGGTGAGGCGCCAATCAAATTCGTGAGCCCAGAGGTATTAACAATTGTTACCGACTCATCAGGCACGATGACGGGAATATCCCTCCCAAACGCTCCCTGAATGGATTCAGGGTCAAAATGATCAGGATGGATGTGCGTTAT
>NZ_JBAVFI010000763.1:0-5120 GCF_049588175.1 Mesobacillus sp. | reverse complement strand
AATCTCCTGCTTGAAACAGAAATGATTACAGATGGTTCTTTTTCCGAGGATGTGGTCGTCGTTGCAGGCGGAACGAAAAATCCGATTTCTGTTGAAAATCTTGAACGTGGATTGTATCAGCTTGATGTATTGGATCCTCAAGGGATGAAAGAGCGCCTGGAGCAAAAGTCGATGGTCAACTTCCTGAAGGTAATAAGGGGATCGGTTGAAAAGAGCGGGTTTTCTGAAGGAGAAATCGCTTATGTAGGAATGCTTCATATGAAAAGATCAGCACACAACTATGTTTTGCGTGAGCTTGGCTTAGAAGACTCGAAATCTATTTATCTGGAAGAGTATGGCCATATCGGCCAGATTGATCAGATTCTGTCGCTGGAGTTAGCCGAAAGTTCAGGAAAGCTGAAGGACGGCGATATCACAGTCCTTGTCAGTGCTGGAATCGGCTATGCATGGGGTGCCACAACCATACGCTGGGGAAAGGGTGAGTAGCAATGAGAAAAACGGAAGCTCAGGCAGTTGAAATTAAAAAAGTGGATTTGCCAAATGGAGAGACAATTGCATACCGGGAACGGGAAGGCGGAGTGAAAAACGTTCTGCTGATTCACGGAAACATGACTTCATCCAAGCACTGGGATTTACTGATTGATAAGATGGATCCTGCTTATAAAATTTACGCACTCGACATGAGAGGTTTTGGTGAATCAAGCTACCATAAACCAAATATGTCGATCAAGGATTTTTCGGATGATGTAAAATTGTTTGTCGATGAGCTTGGCTTGAATGATTTTTCAATCATAGGATGGTCGACAGGCGGGGCTGTTGGGATGCAATTTGCTGCCGATTATCCTGGTTATTGTGAGAAGCTTATCTTGCTTGCATCTGCTTCAACCCGCGGCTATCCTTTCTTTGGCACAAGCCCAGAAGGCCTGCCGGATGTTAATAATCGGATAGCCTCTTTTGAAGATGTTAGAGCAGACAGTGGCAAGACAGTCGCCGTCCAAACTGCATATGACCAGCAGAATAGAGAGTTTTTAAAGGCGATGTGGAATATGCTGATCTACACGAATCGCCAGCCGGATGAAGAGCATTATGAAGAGTATGTTGACGATATGTTGACACAGCGCAATCTTGCGGAAATCTATCATTCTCTCAATACTTTTAACATTAGTGCCGTCAATAACGGGTTAACCGAAGGCAGTAATCAGGTGAAGGATATCCAGATACCTGTCCTTGTGCTTCGAGGTGACCGTGATTTGGTCGTCACACAGCGGATGACAGAAGAGATTGTTGAGGATTTTGAAGGGCGTGCCAAATTTGTGGAATTAAAGGATTGCGGACATTCTCCTTTGGTGGATGATTTAGCGCAGCTTCAACAGCAAATCGAGGAATTTTTAACAGAATAGGAAGGTGAGCTTATGAGATTGAAAGATAAGGTTGCGATCATTACAGGAGCTGCCAACGGAATTGGTCTGGCAGCGGCGAAGACCTTTGCAAAAGAAGGAGCAAAAGTGGCATTAGCAGACTTTGACGAGGCAACAGGAACACAGCGCGCAACTGAGTTGTCTGAAGAGGGATTCGAAGTAGCATTTTTTCAGGTGAATGTAGCGGACAGAAGCAGTGTGGATGCCATGGTTCAAAAGGTTCTTGGACAGTATGAAAAAATTGATATTCTGGTCAATAATGCTGGCATTACAAGAGATGGCATGCTGCACAAGCTGGCGGTGGAAGACTTCCAGAAGGTCGTCGACGTTAACCTGACAGGTGTATTCAATTGTGCCCAGGCAGTAGTCCCAGCAATGGTCCAGCAAGGCTCAGGCAAAATCATTAATACATCTTCCGTTTCAGGCGTGTATGGCAATGTCGGACAGACCAACTATGCTGCCACAAAAGCCGGTGTAGTCGGGATGACCAAAACCTGGGCAAAGGAACTCGGCCGCAAGGGAATAAACGTAAATGCAGTAGCCCCAGGTTTTATCGAAACCGGAATGACCGCCAAAGTTCCGGAAAAAGTGCTGGAGCAAATGAAGATGATGGTTCCACTTGGAAGGCTGGGCTTGCCGGAGGACATCGCGAACGCTTATTTATTCCTAGCCTCAGACGAATCGAATTATATAAACGGAACAACCCTTCATGTTGATGGCGGGATTATGATGTAGATGGTAAAAAAGCGCACTCGTGGCGCTTTTTTTATTGGGGTGTGGAGAGATGAATTAGGTTCAACTAGTGATATATCTGTTGCAACTGGTATTAAATTCGTTGCAACTGGTATTAAAAGATGAGGATACAATCGTTCCAACTCAAAAAAATTGGAAGATTGCAATATATGGAGGTACATCTGCTCAACTGGTGAAAAAATCAATACAACCGTTGAAAAAACTGCCTCAACCGGTGATAAAACTGCTTCAACCGTAGAAAAAACTATCTCAACCGTAGAAAAAATTGCTTCAACCGTTGAAAAATGCTTCAACTGGTGAAAAAATCATTCCGACGAGAAAAATAGTATCCCCACAACTAAAATAAGTGTTTTAAAGGGTACATAAAGATATCAAACTCCCTACATATCAATAATTTTCACCTGTCCATCATGAAATCTTTTACAATCGATAGTAAATAACTCAAAAAGCATTTATTTTTTACGATTTCAAGGTGAAAATCAACTAATTTAGAAGCAGCAGTTTATAAATCTCCAATAAAAACAAACCCAAAAACTTCTTATGGATATATTTAATAAGATTAACTTTCTATCAAAAGTGGTAAAAGGTAATTAAAAAGAATGAGGTGCTATAACATGGAGGAACAAAAACAAACTTACTACTTTAACATAGAAAGCGGCGAGGTTTTGGATCAGCCTGCTGAGCCGGAGGGCCATTTTACCCTTATTGCAACTGGGGAGGAAATCAAGCAATTTCGTGAGTTTCTGGTTGAGAACTACAAGGCGGATTGGGAAACCTTTGGAAATGCTCATGTTCCTTTCCGAGATCCAGATCGTGAAAATGCGGAATATGATATGACAATGAAGGGAATTTATGCAATGGTTTACAAGCTTGGTGATGCTGAAGCGAAGAACCATGTTAGAAACATGGGAATCTTGGATGAACAGCAGCTGAATAGATAGTCAAACTAAAAGCCACAGCTCCGTGCTGTGGCTTTACTTATCAATTTCAACCCATGGATTGTTTGTTAAGAAAAACATCTTCACCAATTCCATTCATCAAATCACTCTTTAACCGTTCTGTAACTAACCTGTAACTCCCATTTTCTAAAATGAATTCATCATGAACGAGAGAGGGAGAGATTGCGGTGAGGTGGGAGCTCGATTGGCTGGAAACGAGAGCGAGAATGACACCGGCGGCCCAAGCAATTGGCGATGCTGAATCGGGTCATGCCTGGACTTTTAAGGAGGTCAATGATCGGGCAAAAGCAATTGCCATGTGGCTGCATGAAAAAGGTGTCCAAAAGGGAGACAGGGTAGCGCTGCTCGCGCCGAACGGAATCAGTTACTTTGATTTACTGTTTGCCTGTGGCAAGATCGGCGCTATTTTCGTGCCGCTTAACTGGAGACTGTCCATCGATGAACTTACCTATATACTAAATGATTCGAATCCGCGGCTTCTTGCGTTCCATTCCAACTTTACCAATGAGGTTACGATGATATGGCAGCACGAGGAGCGCAGTCTTCCAATAGATGGATCACAATATGAATTGTTGTTTGACCAATATGCTGGCCGTCTAAACAAGTCTATGTTCCGGAACACTGAAGTGGACGAGGAAGACCCGCTGGCGATGATTTATACGGGCGGAACGACTGGTAAGCCGAAAGGGGCAGTCCTGTCACACCGTGCGATTATTTGGAACGGGATTTCCACGATTGCCAGCTGGAACCTGACGAATGAAGACAAGACGGTGACTTATTTGCCCTTATTCCATACAGGCGGCCTGAATGCGCTTTCGATACCTATACTGATGGCTGGTGGGCAAATTATTATTGCGAGGGAATTTGTTCCGGAACAAGCCATTGAAAATTTAATAAAATTCAAGTGTACAATCGTCCTGTTTGTGCCGACGATGTATCATATGCTTGTGAAATCCGAACACTTTTACAAAGCTGAGTTCAAGGATATGAAAATATTTCTGTCAGGGGGTGCGCCTTGCCCGCTAGATATCTACGAGGCTTTCAAGCAAAAGGGGATGGCGTTCAAGGAAGGGTACGGCTTGACGGAAGCTGGGCCAAATAACTTTTTTATTGATCCAGCAGAGGCTGACGTGAAACGGGGGTCTGTCGGCAAACCGATGCTCTTTAATGCGGTCAGAATCATAAACGAGGAAGGCTGTGAAACAGTTCCCGGCGAAGTTGGGGAGCTGGCGATACAGGGGAATCACTCTTTTTCCTACTACTGGAATAATAAAGACGCAACGAAAGACACATTAAGAGATGGCTGGTTATATACAGGAGACCTGGCTAAAAAGGATGAGGAAGGCTACTTCTATATTGTCGGCCGGAAAAAGGAAATGATCATTACCGGCGGGGAAAATGTTTTTCCACTCGAAATCGAGCACTGGCTATGTTCACATCCATCGATTCAGGAGGCAGCTATAATTGGGATGCCTGATGATAAATGGGGTGAGGTTGTGACAGCCTTTATTGTCCGTGAGGAGAAAAGCGAACTTGCAGAGGCAGAGGTCAAAGATTATTGCAGACAGAAGCTCGGTGGCTACAAAGTGCCAAAGCATATCCATTTCATTAGCCAGATGCCAAAAACGCATGTCGGAAAAATCGATAAGAAGCTGCTAAAGAATAGCGCCTTGACTAATAACGCTGAAAAGCAGAAGCCTGTCATCTAAAAACTGATTTCGGAATATATTTGGAATTTCCGGAATATATGGCAGTTATTTCGGAATAAAATAAAAAATTCCGGAATATATAGGGTGAGTTCCGGAATATATCCGTAAAATTCGGAATATCCAACCGAAACAGCATTTCGATAGAGAGATAGGTCGGCAGTTCAAAAGATCTTAAAAGGCATTTCAATTGGCATCAGCTGATTGAAATGCCTTTTCTTCTTTTATAAAAAAGCACAGGACAATGTTAAACAAAAACAGCGATGATAACAGCAGCATGACTC
>NZ_JBAVFI010000762.1:0-1725 GCF_049588175.1 Mesobacillus sp. | reverse complement strand
TGCCATCCACTTTCACTGGCTTCGAACCATATGCGCTATGTCCGAAGCTGAAGTTTGCTCCAACTACTCCTGGCTTGATTCCTGGTGTGACTAGTGCTCGGCCTTTTACCTTTGCGCTGCTCGAAACGATGTAAATCTCATCATCTGTCTTGATGCCTTTCTTCCGGGCATCGATTGGATTGATCCACAAATAGTTTTCAGGCTTGATTTCACGCAGCCAAGTGTTGCCTTCTGTACGGTGTGTTGCCATATTCCTTGATTTCCAGTTGATGAACTGCAGCGGCTTGTTTGGCTTGTAAACCTCGCCATCATACTTCTTGATTTCCTCTGCTACAGGAACGCCCTCGAAGAACTTGCCTGTATAGGCACTCTTGAAGCCTGCTGCTTTTTCATCGTAAAAATAAACCTGTTTTGCCCATTGATACTTAAGCTTATTGCCAACATATTCGTCGCCAGGTGCTTCAAAACGGCCGCCGCGATTCAAAACGTATACGACTTTCTTTCATTCTTCTGGTTTCACAGCGTTTTTCAATTTTTGGATATCAAAGTACTTCCCTAACGCTTTCTGCCTTGCTTTTTCAAAAATCGCCAGTTCTTCAGCATTGGCATCCTGAACTGGTTTTTTGCCGTCATAAGCAATGTTTGCGATTCGTTTTAAGTAGTAATCTTCTGGACTGTTAAGCGCCGATCCGTCTGCAAAAGCCTTTTCCCCGACTCCAGGAAGTCCCATTTGTTTTAAAAGATCGATATATACTTGTTCTGTTGGACGAGCATCTGGTACAACTCGTGTAACAGGCTGGATGACTCCAGCAAACTTATATTTTAAAATCGGAAAGATGTCTTCTGTATTCCAGCTTTCTAGGTAAGCAAGATCCGGAAGGATAAAGTCAGCGAACTTTGAAGTTTCTCCAATCATCGTATCGGAAGAAACAACCAGTTCCACGACTTTTGGGTCTCTGATGAATTTCGCCTGCATATCTGAGCGCGGCGAATTCATTACCGGAGATGTCCTGTTGATCAGAAGTGCACGGATTTTGTAGGGATATCCTTCTGCTGAGCTAGGCAGTACATCTTGAATGAGGTTATTCCCAAACGGATACCAAGGCCGTTTTGCCGGATAGCCGTCCTTTGCGAACAACGATGTTTTTTCATAAGGAACTTTTTGCCGAGTAATCGGTATGCCCCAGCCTTTATTTGCGTTCGGAACGGTCAACAGGTCATAGCGTCCTTCAAATGTCTTGAACTTTGCGCTTAATACAGTGTCGCCGCCCTTCCAGTCGTGATTTCCAACGAGATGGTTCAGCATGTTGATCGCACGGACATTGTAGTATCCGTTTGTATGCATTGCCGGTCCGCGGTAAGAATGGATGCCTACTTTCTTTCCATGTGAAGTGAATTCACGGGCAATCTGGATAATCTGGTCAACCGGAACATCGGCAAGCTTTGCATACGCCTCAATTGATTTTTCCATTACCTTGTCTTTATAAATCTTAAATACTGATTTTACTTTTATGCCTTTAATCGTCGCATCTACATCGAGCGCGCCGTTCCTTGCTTTCGTATGAGGGACTGGCTGACCGTTCTCCATCACAACAAATTCTTCTCCGCCGATTCCGAGATCCTGTGCGCGAACGAATGGACGTTTTTTGTCGCCGACATTAACAAGGAAGGAGGCATCGCTCCAAGTTGTTTCATCATCAAGGTTTGCTGCTTGCTGGTTAGGAT
>NZ_JBAVFI010000761.1:0-5463 GCF_049588175.1 Mesobacillus sp. | reverse complement strand
GTCTTGATCCAACGATAATTTTTCTCATGACAGCCTCCTTTTATTGATACCAAAAATGGAAAGATGATAATTTTCCGAATAGGAAAAAGTTAATTAATACAATCAGGAAGGAAGCGATATTCCAAAGAGCAAGCGACTTCCCATATACTTCTTTGCCAACTCTCAAATATAGGTAAATGCTATAGACAGCCAAAACCACGAATGAGCCTATTAATTTCGCATCATACCATTCAAGATCAGGGACCTTGATCCATGCCCATTGCAGCCCAAGAATAAGGCTCAGGATAAGCATCGGCACTCCAATGACATTCAATATGTAAGACCAATAATCAAGCCTGGTCAGATCTGATATTCTCCATAACAGCTTTCCCCATTTTTTCCTCTTTAAAAGGTCATATTGAATGAGGTAAAGCAAAGAAAAGACAAATGAAATAGAAAAAGCTCCATAGCTCAGGATCGCCATCGTGATATGAATCAGCAGCAGTTCTGATATAAGCTGTTCAGAGATGACATTAGAATCATAGTGCACAGGCGCAAAAGTATGGATTGCCATAATGATGAACCCAAGCACATTGGTAAAAAAGACAATGAAGTCTACCTTTAATAGTTTGTTGATTGCGAGGGATAGTGTGACCAGGACCCAAGCATAAAAGTAAAGCCCTTCAAAGAGGGTCAGTACAGGGAATCGGCCGGTTTCGACCATATAATAAAATAGGAATAGA
Organism: Mesobacillus sp.; assembly: GCF_049588175.1. Classification (GTDB taxonomy): domain Bacteria; phylum Bacillota; class Bacilli; order Bacillales; family Cytobacillaceae; genus Mesobacillus. The sequence continues at coordinate 4,741 of NZ_JBAVFI010000761.1, read as the reverse complement.
GTTTGGAAACCCCATACAAATGCAAGTAACCAGAAGGCAATTTTGTTCGCCCTCCGGTTACTGTTAAGAAAGTCAATAAAATATAAAAGGACGCTTGCCGCATAAACAACAATGGTCATTTCATGAAGGCGGGTAATAAAAAGATCTCCCATAAGCAGAACTCCTTTTACGACTGTAGGGAAGCCTGAGGCGAAGGAACTCTGGCCTGCCTAGATTCTGCTGTTTTCATTCCCTCTTGTTCTGCGACTAGCTGTTCAATATTAAAGATCTTGACAAATAGGTCAAGCGCCTCGCTAGCATCAGGGCCAGTTGCAAGCTCTTTAGCCTGAAGAATCGGATCCTTCAGAAGCTGGTTGATGATGCTTTTTGTATGCTTGTTAAGAACCTTCATGTCCCTGTCAGATAAATTCGGAAGCTTTCTTTCAATGCTGTTCATTGTCTCTTCCTGGATGGCAAGAGCTTTTACTCTCAATGCAGAAATGATGGGAACAACCCCAAGAGTGTTTAGCCATTGTTTGAACTGGACGATCTCACTTTCGATCATAATGAGAATTTTCTCAGCAGCTTTTTGGCGTTCCTGCAGGTTCGCTTCGACAATTCCTTCAAGATCATCAATATCATAAAGGAATACATTTTCAAGTGTAGCTATTTCAGGATCCAGATCGCGCGGCACCGCAATATCAACCATGAATAATGGTTTTCCTTTGCGTTTCTGTTCCACTTTGGCGACCATATCCCGTGTTACAACGAAATCCTTGGCTCCAGTAGAACTAATCAGGATATCGGCATCTGTAAGCGCACTTTGAAGCTCATCAAGAGTCTTTGCTTTGCCTGAGAATTTTGTTGCCAAATCTTCGGCCTTTTTGTAGGTACGGTTAATGACGGTAACCTTCTTTGCTCCATTTGCATGGAGATTTTGAATGGCAAGTTCGCCCATTTTGCCGGCACCCAGAATCAGTACATGCTTCTGGTCGAGAGATCCAAAAATCTTCTTTGCAAGCTCAACAGCTGCATAGCTGACTGATACGGCGTTCGCACCGATATCAGTTTCGGAGTGTCCGCGCTTTGCAAGTGTCACAGATTGCTTAAATAGCTGGTTAAATACGGTCCCGGTAGTGTTTCTCTCTAGTCCAAGCATGAAGCTTGAGCGTACCTGGCCAAGAATTTGTGTCTCGCCCAGCACCATTGAGTTTAATCCGCACGAAACCTTAAATAAATGCTCGATTGCTCCATCTTGTTCATAAATAAACAGAAATGGCGTGAATTCAGCCTGTGGAATCCCGAACCATTCAGATAAAAACTCTTTTATATAATATCTGCCTGTGTGGAGCTGGTCCACGACAGCATATATTTCTGTACGGTTGCAAGTTGATACTATAACATTCTCAAGAATGCTCTTTTTTGCCTGAAGGGCAATCATTGCTTCTCCAAGATTCGCCTCGTTGAATGTCAACCTTTCGCGGATTTCGACAGGGGCAGTTTTATAATTTAGACCGACAACTATAATGTGCATATATTAATTGACACCCCCAAATAGAAATTGCATAATTGGCTAAGGAAATTATACCATGAAGCCTTTTTCCTTTTTGCTAGAAATGTGAACAACAAGTGAACACAGTGTGATATAAATTACATAAATATAAGTTCATTTTTACAAGTTGTTTATTTACATAATTACCTTACGAACAGCAAATAAACATACTCCCTAATGTACCTTATCAAAGTTTGTCGATTAATTCAAGTGAGCCTTATTGGAAGTGGTGAAAGTATGAAAAATCAGAGAATGATCCCAGGAATGATATTGATCGGATTTGGTATTTATTTTTATCTTCAGCAGGCAAACATAACCCTTTTCCAGGAATTTTACACGTGGCCGACACTCCTTCTTATCGTAGGGGCTGCCTTTTTGGTACAGGGCTACTGGGGAAAGGATTATGAAGCGATTTTACCCGGAGTGATCCTTGTTGGATTCGGTGTCCATTTTCATGTCGTCAATAAGTTCGAATTATGGCCGGACCATCTGGGAGCATTTATTCTAATTATTGCCCTTGGCTTTTTACTTCGATACCAGAAAACTGGCAATGGCTTGTTCCACGGAATCCTCTTTCTCATTTTAGCAGGACTGCTGCTATTTTATGACCGGATCACAAGCTGGCTTGGTTTGCTGGAAAATGGAGTCGCAACAGCATGGAAATTTTGGCCAGCGGCACTGATTTTAATTGGTATCTATCTTCTGTTTTTCAAGAAAAAATGATTGAATCCCGCATCCTTTAATGGTGCGGGATTTTTTATTGCCTGGGCTCTGTTATTATTCATTGTTGATTTTTATATAAGTATGAGAATTCATAGACGGAGAATTTCCGGCTATTGTGTATAGAGAAAGCTTAATAAGTAGATATAAGCGGAGATATTTCGGTTAATTGCTCAAAATAAGAAAAAATCCAAAGGTTTGGACAATATAAACGGAAAAACTTCCTTTATTTTCAAGGAAATATGACCATTTCCCAATTTAAACGGAATTTCACCGTTTATTTTTTAACCACAGTTAAATCAACATTTAGTTATAACAAAGCCACTTCCTAAACAAAAACCTCATTACCGCCATCATATTAAAAACGCGGCCCATCAAAGGACCGCGTTTTGCTTTATTTCATTAAAGCTCCAAGAACAGACCAGGCCTTATCCTTTCCTTCTCCAGTTTCGGATGAGAAAAGGATAATGGTGTCATTAGGGTCAAGATCTAGAGTTTCTTTTGTGATTTTCACATGCTTTTGCCATTTTGACTTCGGGATCTTATCCGCTTTTGTGGCAATTATGATAACTGGGATATCGTGATGCTTGAGGAAATTATACATCATAACATCATCCTTGGATGGTGGATGTCTAAGGTCCACAATCAGAAGCATGGCTTTCAATTGTTCCCTTGATGTGATGTAGGTTTCAATCATTTTCCCCCATGCTTCGCGTTCAGACTTGGAAACTTTTGCGTATCCATAGCCTGGAACGTCAACGAAATGAAGAATTTCATTGATCAAGTAAAAATTCAAAGTCTGCGTTTTTCCTGGCTTCGAAGAAATCCTGGCAAGACTTTTCCGATTCAACATTTTATTGATAAAAGAGGATTTCCCTACATTAGACCGTCCTGCAAGGGCAAATTCCGGAAGAGTCGTTTCCGGATACTGGTTCGGCCTTACAGCACTGATTACTATTTCTGCGCTATTTACTTTCATTGAACATCACCGCTAACTAGAGCGTGCTTAAGTACTTCATCTAGATGAGAAACTAACACGAATTCAAGCTCCTTACGTACACTTTCAGGAATGTCGTCAATATCTTTTTCGTTATCTTTTGGAAGAATAATCTTTGTCAGGCCTGCCCTGTGGGCGCTCAGTGATTTTTCCTTTAGGCCGCCGATTGGCAATACGCGTCCCCTAAGAGTTATTTCTCCAGTCATTCCTACTTCCCTGCGAATCGGCCTTCCTGATAAAGCAGATACGAGTGCAGTAGCAATGGTAATCCCAGCAGATGGTCCATCTTTAGGAACAGCACCTTCGGGAACGTGGATATGAATATCATTCTTTTCATGGAAGTCCGGATCGATGTCCAGATCCTTTGCTTTTGATCGGACATAGCTAAAGGCTGCCTGGGCTGATTCCTTCATGACATCTCCAAGCTTTCCTGTCAGTACAAGTTTGCCTTTACCTGGAGAAAGCGACACCTCAATTTGAAGCGTGTCACCGCCTACAGTAGTATAGGCGAGTCCTGTGGCAACGCCCACCTGGTCTTCGAGTTCTGCCTGACCATACCTGAACTTAGTCTTGCCAAGGAATTCTTCCACATTCTTTTCATTTACAACCACACGTTTTTTCTCTCCGGATACAACGATTTTCGCTGTTTTACGGCAGATTGCTGCCAGCTGTCTTTCCAGAGAACGTACGCCGGATTCACGAGTATAATAACGTATTACCTTCGTTATTGCGTCATCCTTCATTTGAAGCTGGGACTTGGATAGACCATGGTCCTTTATTTGCCTAGGCAGCAAATGATCTTTGGCAATATGCAGCTTTTCAAGCTCTGTATAGCCCGCAATATTAATAATTTCCATTCTGTCAAGCAATGGACCTGGAACAGTCGAAAGGTTGTTGGCTGTCGCAATGAACATGACTTTGGAAAGATCGTATGGCTCCTCGATATAATGGTCACTGAAGTTGTGATTTTGCTCAGGATCCAGCACTTCAAGCATAGCAGCTGAAGGGTCCCCGCGGAAATCACTAGACATTTTATCGAATTCATCAAACAGGAATACAGGATTGATTGTTCCTGATTTCTTCATTCCCTGAATAATCCGGCCTGGCATCGCGCCAACATAAGTCCTTCTGTGGCCGCGGATTTCAGATTCATCACGGACACCGCCCAGAGAAACACGTACAAAATTCCTATTCAATGATTTTGCAATTGATCTGGCGAGACTTGTTTTACCGACTCCCGGAGGTCCAGAAAGGCAGAGGATTGGTCCTTTTAACGAGTTTGTCAGCTGCTGGACAGCAAGATACTCAAGCACACGTTCCTTAACCTTCTCAAGTCCATAATGGTCTTTATTCAGGACTTTTTCCGCTTTGTTGATATCAAGGTCATCATTGGTTGCCTTCGACCACGGCAAAGTAACTAGCCACTCAATATAGTTCCTTATCACTGCGCTTTCAGCAGAGGTTGTGGGAACCTTTTCGTAGCGGTCCAATTC
>NZ_JBAVFI010000760.1:0-2397 GCF_049588175.1 Mesobacillus sp. | reverse complement strand
CCCTAACAGAAACGCTATGGTATCGTCCACTAACCGTGCTTTGGAGATGTGAAGGAATATGGCAGATGGTAATAGGTGATAAAAGCTGGGGAGAAATGAAAAGAAAAGGTGTATCTCAATGAAGTCTATATTCAAAAATAAACCTCAGCTGATTGTTCTGATCCTTGTATTCTTGGTTGTAGCCATTGTTTCCAGCCCATTTTGGCTCTGGTACATAAAGCCGGAGAAAACCCTGGACCTATTAATTGTCGATAAAACCGTCCCGGACAAAAGCTTTCGTGAGCATAAAGGCCTTACCTGGATTTTAAACAACGAGAAATATAGGAAAAGCAGCGGCAGTCGATATTCAGCCGAAGATGATTATATTGGCTTTGAACTTGAAAAATCAAAATCATATACCGCCGGCAAGCTGCCAGATGATTTAGATCCATTCAAGGTTGTGTACCTTGCCGACCTTTATGGTGTATATGAAGAGGAATTCCACGGTCCTAATGAGTCAGGAAGCAGGTCTAAACAATTGTATGGAGGTCTCCAGCAGGAGGATGTAACCACGCTGGAGAACGCTCTTCTTAAGGGAAACAAAACGCTGATAGCAGAATTCAACACATTTGGAAGTCCTACAGAGGAAGCTGTCAGGAAGCAGATGACCAATCTGTTGAATGTAAAATGGAGCGGCTGGACTGGCCGTTATTTTTCTGAATTGGATGGAAAAGAAGTTCCACAGTGGATCATTGATCAATATAAAATGCAAACTGGAGGCTGGAATTTTACCGGTGCTGGGTTTGTATTCGTCAATGAGGAAGACTTCATCGTTGTAATTGGGGAAGAGGATATTGATGGTGAAGGATTGAAATTTTTGCTTACGCAGAAAGGTGATAAGACTTTCAACGCAGACCTGAATTCGAGATACACGTATTGGTTCGATATCATTGAACCACTGGATAAAGCTGAGATCCTTGCAAACTATCAACTGCCAGTCAAAGAGCAGGCGATGGAAAAGTTGGCATCCTATGGAATTCCTCTGCAGTTCCCGGCTGTCATCCACCACAAGAATAAGCTGTACTCATCCTATTATTTTGCCGGAGATTATGCAGATGAAGCCGAAGTGCCAGGAATTTATCAAACAGCAGGCTTATCGACTTGGAGGAAGATGACGGTTGGCAGGAACTCTTTTTATTGGAGCACGTATGTTCCAATGATGAAGGAAATCTTAGCTGGGGGGCTTCATAAGAAACAAAAGAATCATGTGCCAGAGATTGCAGTGGACGAAAAGGTCCAATATAATAGCAAAACCAATTCGGATTTCATTCGAATCCAAAAAGATGGCCAATGGGAAAGCATGCTCATAAAAGGTGTCAATATCGGGATGGGAAAACCAGGAGCATTCCCAGGTGAGGCTGCCATTACGAAGGAGGAGTACCTCCGCTGGTTTAAGCTGATTGGCGGAATGAATGCGAATGCAATCAGGATTTATACATTGCATCCCCCGGTGTTTTATGAAGCTTTTTATGAATATAACCAGATGGCAGAAAAGCCTATTTACCTGTTTCATGGAGCCTGGGTGAACGAAGAGAACTTTGTTGGTTCCCAGGATGCTTTTTCCACAATTGTCATGGATGATTTCAAGCGGGAATTGAAGCAGATGGTGGATATTGTCCACGGCAACGCAGATATAAAGCCAACTCCTGGACATGCATCAGGGGTTTATCGATATGATATTTCTCCATATGTTCTAGGGTTTATCATTGGAACTGAGTGGGACCCAGGAGCTGTGCTTAATACAAACAATGTTCATAAAGGAATGGATCAGTTTTCAGGTCGATATTTTTCAACAAAGGATGCTGAGCCTTTCGAAGTCTGGCTGGCAGGGATGATGGAATTCACAGCGGCATATGAAACAAAACAATACAGCTGGCAGCATACCCTCAGCTTTACGAACTGGGTAACGACGGATTTACTTGATCACCCGAGTGAGCCTCTTGAGACAGAAGACATGGTATCGGTGAATCCTAACCATATTGAAAAAAAGGCAAGCTTTAACGCGGGAATGTTTGCTTCCTATCATATTTATCCATACTATCCTGACTTTTTGAACTATGAAAAGAAATACCTGAAATATAAGGATGAAAAGGGCAAGACAAATCATTATGCCGGGTATTTGCACGATTTAATCAATGCGCATAAAATGCCAGTCCTTGTTGCTGAGTTTGGGGTGCCGTCTTCACGGGGACTGACTCACCGGAATAAGTTCGGAATGAATCAGGGATTTTTGAACGAGAAGCAGCAGGGAGAAATGAACAGCAAACTGTTTAATTCAATTGTCGAGGAAGGCTCTGCAGGCGGAATCGTGTTTGCATGGCAGGATGAATGGTTTAAAAGGACATGGAACAATATGGA
>NZ_JBAVFI010000759.1:0-2844 GCF_049588175.1 Mesobacillus sp. | reverse complement strand
CGCATTTCCATCGTGCGAGGGCGGATTCGAGGAAGTTATTCAGTGTCCTGCGGGAGCAGCGGGACAGGTGAGACCCCGCAGGAGCGATAGCGACGAGGAGGCTCACCGCACGCCCCTAGAAGAATTTGCTTATGAAAAAGCCGGCAGTTGGGCTTTTTCATAATTCTTCCGCGGAAAGCGAAGCGCCTGGAACGGAAATCAACAGACTAGTTTTAGAGAGATATACTAAATAAACAGACTGTAGGCAACCTTATTTTTCAAGTTTACCTACAGTTTGAGAGCTGGAAACAGCTCTCATTTTTATATCGTAGGAACATACAAAAAACTTTTAGTGTATATGAATTATTTTTAAAAATGAATTCATGCTTACTGGAATACATATAAATATATGAGTTATTTCTTGGGAAACCGCAGATTCTGACAAATGGTGAAAAATGCTGTAAGAATTTGATGGAATTGGCATATCCAGGAATTTAAGCATTAGGAAAACGTTGTTTGGGAATCCATCATAAACTAGATCAAACTTGATTTATAAGGGCTTATGCCTATTGATGGGCATGTGTCACTACTACTGCTTAGGCACGTACACTGTTTCGAGAATGAGAGGTGAAATCTTTGGACCAACCGCTTCGAAAGAAAAACAACGGTCAAATCAGTATTGTTTTGAACGCACAGAAAAGGAAAACGTTAACGAAGGAATTGCCTGATTCGCAGCTGGTTCCAAAGTCGATCCCGCAAGAGCATGCTGCCTTGAAGGATATTGAGGAAGAGCTCGGGACGCTTGTTGGCATGGAAGAAATGAAACGAATGATTAAAGAAATATATGCCTGGATATATGTGAATAAAAAACGAGAAGAAATGGGGCTTAAAGCTGGGAAGCAGGCTCTGCACATGATGTTCAAGGGTAACCCGGGAACTGGCAAGACTACAGTAGCGAGAATAATTGGGAAACTGTTCCTGAAGATGAACGTCCTTTCAAAGGGGCATCTGATTGAGGCTGAAAGGGCTGACCTTGTTGGGGAGTATATCGGGCATACAGCACAAAAAACAAGGGATTTAATTAAGAAAGCGATGGGTGGCATCTTATTTATCGATGAAGCATATTCACTCGGGCGCGGTGGAGAAAAGGATTTTGGCAAGGAAGCAATTGACACCCTTGTGAAACATATGGAGGATAAACAGCACGAGTTCATTTTAATCCTAGCCGGGTATTCCCGGGAGATGGAGTATTTTTTGACTTTGAATCCAGGGTTGCATTCCAGGTTTCCGCTTGTCATCGATTTTCCAGACTATTCAATTGACCAGCTGATGGAAATAAGCCAGCGGATGCTAAAGGAAAGGGAATACAGTCTAAGCCATGAGTCAGAGAAAAAACTTCGTGAGCATCTGGTTGCAATAAAATCAACTCTTGGTCCAGCAGCTTTTTCGAATGGACGATATGTACGCAATGTGATAGAAAAATCAATTAGGGCACAGGCAATGAGGCTGCTGATGCAAAACCAATATGACAGGCATGAATTGATGACAATCCGCAGTAATGACCTTGTATTTTCAAATGATTAATTGAGCAAGGATTAAAAATTAGATTGGTAAATTCAATATGGCTAAAATAATGTCAACAACTATAGTTGACATTATTTTTTGTATTTGTTAATATACCCTTAAGGGTATATTAAATATTTTTCTCGGGAGGAATTTTAATGAACGATATTACAGTTTACACAACGAATACATGTCCTTATTGCACAATGTTGAAGAACTTTTTAGATGACAAGGGTATTGCATACAAAGAAGTTAATGTACAGCAAGATCCAATTGAAGCTCAAAAGCTTGTTGATACAACTGGCCAGATGGGTGTACCTCAATCAAACGTAAATGGCCAATGGGTTTTAGGCTTCGACCCTAACTCAATTATGTCTCACTTAAAGTAATAAAATTAGCAAAAGGATTCCAGCAAAATTGGAATCCTTTTTTATTTTGCAATAAATATCTCTTCCTGCCAAAGCTGGTATAGATACAACACTATAGCAAAGATAACAAATAATGTGAAACGACCTAATGGAGTAATGTAAGTTAGCTGGTAAATTCCCAGCTTCTCTTGAAACAAATAATGAATAGGAAAGATCGCAAACATAAAGTCAGCTGCCATGTTTGTAATTAAATATTTCCAGAATCGTCCATATGTATAATAAAAGATCCAAATAGTGACGATTAAAAAGCCGCCAAATATACCTGGTACGAATAATGGCTTCAGCCAGGGGTTGATGGTATCATTAATCTCCCAATGTTTTTGATTATAGGCAACTACATTATAAATCGTCATCAAAAGGGAGGCGAAGAGTGCAACCGGCATGTATCGTTTTATTCCTTCTTTTTTTAAGAAAAACAAAGTGAACCAGGGAAGTATGAGCATGCCCCATAAAAGTACTTTATTAAACAAAAGCTGGTCCTCCCTATCGTTGTTTTAGTATTTCTAGTGAGTAAAATTTTTTCCTTTCGTTTGGTGTCAGGCTTGGATAAATCCATCGTGGAAAGTTAACAAAGCCTTATTTATGCTTTGTAGTATGCAATAATATCTCGACCTTGAAAATAATAAGAATATTTTTTTGGCTTTTAGGTTTTGAAATATTTTTATTCGGGTAAAAAGAGTGGTGTTTCTCTACTTAAATCATGTTATTAGGGATAAAATAACGAAGCAAATTTAAATTTTGTGAGTTACATACCAATACATAGATAGATAAAGGAGTTCTAATATGGGGTCAGAAATAAATTATAATATCGGTGGTATTGATTTTGGCTGGGATTTAGATAAGGGAAGATTCATATTTGAAGGTGAGGATGCAG
>NZ_JBAVFI010000758.1:0-4574 GCF_049588175.1 Mesobacillus sp. | reverse complement strand
CCCTTGCAGTGTGCTCAAGAGTGTTTCCGGCAGATGCTAAATATAGCGATTATCTAGAATTACGTAGTAAATACCCTATAATTTTGTAGAGATTTTTCAAAGATATTTTAGAGAATACCTTCACTGTCATAGTGATTATCTAGAATATTGTAGAGAATAACTAAAGAAATGCCATTCAATTTCGTAGAGAACACTCTGATTACAGCAGACAATGCCCTGATAAAAGCAGATTTCCCTGCCAAATCAATGCGCATTACTCTTCCCAAAGTTACTTCCCGTTACATCGGCGACATTTTCGATTGCCACTAATGCATTTGGGTCCAAATCATGGACGGTAGAACGCAGTGTGGACAGTTCAATACGACTGACAATTGTATAGATGATCTTTTTAGGCTCGCTGGTAAAAACCCCTTCGCCATGAATATAGGTCATCCCGCGTCCTAGTTCCCTTAATAATGCTTCAGCGATTTCCTCAGGGATGTCTGAAATAATCGTTACTGATTTTAATTCCTCCATACCTTCAACAACAACATCGATCATTTTAAATGCGATAAAGTATGTAATGATGGAGTACATGGCCGTTTCCCAGCTAAACACTAACAAGGCAGCTAAAATAAAGATGAAAAAGTTCATGATCATAACAATTTGTCCGACTGACACGGTACGATTTTTGCTTACGAGGATGGCGATAATTTCTGTCCCGTCCAAAGCTCCGCCAGCACGGATAACTAGACCAACACCAGTACCAAGGATGACGGCACCAATAATCGTTGCTAAAAATAAATCATCGGTTACGCGGTCAAAATGGTGCAGGTAGGCTGTAGCTCCTGATAAAATCACAACTCCATATAAAGTACGGAGCGTGAACTTCCACCCCATTCTCCGATAACCAATATAAAGGAACGGGATGTTGAAAATGATTAAAAATATACTCATCGAAATGCCGGTTAATTCACCCGCAATAATGGATAGCCCGATCACGCCTCCATCCAAAATAGCATTAGGAACGAGGAACATATCAAGCCCAAATGCGGCAACGATTGCCCCGATCGTAATCATGACCACTTGTTTAATTTCTTTTACTACTCGTTTTTTCTTTGTTGCCACGTATGATCCAACCCTTTTCTTTATAAAATTTTCTCCAAAACCTTCAATATGTTAAATGGAAATCATGTATGTACTCCATTAATTGTAACAAACTTTTATAAAGTAAAAAAATAAAGAGGCCAACACTCCAGCTGTTCTGGTATTTTTAGATTATATAACCAGGATTACAAAAACAGGTATTTGGGGTAGTAAGACTAGTGTAAGAAGATATGAATTTTGGAGGGACCATTTTGGCTAACGATACTCAGGTTAAAGATAGATTCAATAAAAAGCAGACCGCGTTAAATACACAGGATACAGATCCAAAGAAAAGTAAGAAGAATTCAATGAACAGTAAAGATAAGCAATTCAAGGAAAACCAACAGGCACAAACGAAAGAAATACGTAATGAAAAAGACACTGAAAAGAAGACTCGACAGCCACGCCAAAAAGGCATGAAACAAAATTCGGTTGAGAAAAAAGATCAAGACGATAAAAGAAATAAACAGCCAATCGCCAATCATAACAAATCCTCAGAACGATCAAATGGAACGGGGGATCATCCAAAGCAAAGATCAAACGGCAATGATGATAAACCTTTGAATCAAAACGGAAATCAGAAAATCAATGCAGAAACTCAGCGCTCACAGGAACGTAAAGCTCAATCAAATGACACTAAAAAACAAGGCAGCAACGCTGAAAAAGAAAATGAGGTCAATCATAAAGAGCAGTCTGGAAAATTCGAGACCGCTTTTAACAGGATTCACAAGGCTTTAAGGGAAATGGTCAAGGAAACAGAAAGTGATGCATTTGTTGAGCTGTTATATTCAGGTTATAAAAACCATTCGCTCATCCGCAAATATAAGAGCGATTTGCACCAGTTTGCAAAGCTGCGTAATGCAATTGTCCATGAAAGAGTGAACGCCGATTACTATATCGCCGAGCCGCATATCGAGGTCGTTGAACGTATCGAGGAAATTTGCCGGGAGTTCGAGAAGCCGCAGACCGCACTTTCAATAGCGACAAGCCCGGTATTCTACTATTATGAGGATGCTTATCTTAAAGATGTACTTAAAGTAATCAATAAGTTTGATTTTACAAGATTCCCTGTGTACGACAAGGATGATAAATATGTTGCGCTCCTTACATCCACGGAAATCATCCAGTGGATGGCGCAACATTTCTCAAGTGAAGTCATCCATTTTGAAGATGTGCGGATCAAAGAACTGTTAACAAAAGGGAAGAACTATTTTGTCACCTTCGTGACCGAGGATGCATCGCTTTATGAAATTGAAGAATTGTTTGAACGCTACCATACAAGAGGCAAAAAACTTCAGGCTGTCATCATTACCGAAACAGGTGACCGCCATGGCAAGCCGATCGGCGTCATCACACCATGGGATCTTCTAGACAGCGATACCGCAGAAGATTGATTTGTAAATACTAACCGAATCTATAAAAATTTGCAATATTATTTAAATTAACCCTTGCAAACTATTCGACATTATGTTTACACCCCTCTTATACGGGTATCTTTAAAAAGGACTACTCGTCTAGTAAAAAAACTACTCGTCTACTAAAGGAGGATTTTATTATGTATTATGAACATGAAAAACACCTAGTTGGAGTATATGATAACGAGCGTGAGGCAATCCAGGCTGTTGAGGACTTGAAAAGACAAGGTTACTCAACAGAAGACATCTCTGTTATTAGTAAAAACGATGATGAGGTTGATCACATTAATGAAGCAACCGGTACGAAGACTGAGGAAGGTCTTGCTGCAGGTGCAGCAACAGGCGGCATCTTAGGCGGCCTTACAGGTTTATTAGCTGGAATTGGCGCATTAGCGATTCCTGGTATCGGGCCAATCGTAGCTGCGGGACCAATCGCTGCAACACTTACAGGTGCGGCAGTTGGAGCAGGTGCAGGCGGTTTAGCCGGCGCACTGATCGGTATGGGAATTCCAGAAGATGAAGCTGACCGTTACGAAGGCTATGTAAAAGAAGGAAAAATCCTTGTTGTTGTTGAGCGCGACGAAAACCGTGTTGGCTTTAATGACACAACTAGAACTGGTGTGGTAGATCCAATCAATGCACCTTTAACTTCGGACAACCCTGCCAACACACGATTAGACAACACTAGAGACTTTTAATAAGTCGATGTCATAAAAGAAGGCTGCCAAGCATTTGGCAGCCTTTTGGCATTTTTACGAGGATAATAGACTTCAGATCTGATCGTCCTCATTTCTTGTATCAAGTAAATCAATCCGACTAGCGTCATCCATATTAAATGAAGAAAAAATACCGTACATAAATGCTACGCCAGCCATGCCGAGACAAATGACAAAACCGATGGTCATCACCCAAAGATAGCCCATAATTTGCATTCCTCCCTTGTTAAAAACTATATGCAACACCTCAATGATGTTTTCACTTCAGAAGGAAAAAAAGCTTAAGTGGGATTTTAAAGTATATTTTCCATAAAATTTCTCATCCTAACATTCGAGGAGGAATGAATGATGGGAAAGAAAGTAATACTGGCAGTAGTCCTGCTATTCTGGCTGGTCCCAGCCATATCGTTTGCACAGCAGGTATATACTGTTCAGCCAGGTGATACTATGTGGAAAATTTCAGTGCGATACCAAGTCGGACTTTCAGAAATCATTGCCGCAAACCCGCAGATTAATAACCCTAGCCTGATTTATCCAGGACAAAAAATCAATATACCAGAATTAGGTGTCGCGAGATCGATTGATGATGACGTCATCAAGCTCACAAACGCAGAACGTGCCAGGCATGGCCTCAAACCGCTTGTCCAAGATGGTGAGTTATCAAGGGTAGCCAGATATAAGTCAGCAGATATGAGAAATAAAAATTACTTTTCACATACAAGTCCTACATACGGTGATCCTTCCAATATGATGAGGCACTTCGGCGTTTCCTACCGCAGTGCAGCCGAGAACATCGCTGCGGGACAAAAGACAGCAGGGGAAGTCGTCCAGTCATGGATGAACAGTCCTGCTCACAGGAAAAACATCCTGAACGGCACCTACACCCATATAGGAACCGGCTATGCCTCAGGCGGAGATTACGGGCATTATTGGACGCAGTTGTTTATCGCAAAGTAATGAAATTAATCTAATTGGTATTAAAACGAATTCAACTGGTATTAAATCAGTTTCAACTGGTATTAAAACGAATCCAACTGGTATTAAAATCGCTCCAACAAGTAATAAATCCAAACCAACAAGTAATAAATCCAAAACAACAAGTAATAAACCCATCACAATGGAGAAGTGGTCTAAATTCGCTCCCGAATTTTAAAGGAAAACCGCACGAATTGATGTAGAAATCTCTCTTTATATAAAAAAATGCCGGTCCAGACTAAACATCTGGCCGGCATTTTCAATTTTAATGCTTTTAACACCTGTACTGGCAATCCACCGAAGAAACGCCGCGTTCGCCTTTTTTCCATAAGCGGTACAGGGC
>NZ_JBAVFI010000757.1:0-6320 GCF_049588175.1 Mesobacillus sp. | reverse complement strand
TTGAAGGATTAGAAGAGGAGTCATTTATTTCTACATCCGCTTTCTCGCCTTTATTCGACAAATCATTGAGCAGTGAACATGACATGAATTTGCAGCTTGGATTACGGAAAACTGACCGATTGGGCGCAAAGACTACCCTTGTAGTTGGCACACCCATCATAACGATTGAATATTAATATAGAGAAATTGGACGCGGAGGGGAATACACTTGGAAAAAATCATCGTCCGCGGCGGACAAAGGCTGAGCGGTTCTGTAAAGGTTGAAGGAGCTAAGAATGCCGTCTTGCCTGTTATCGCTGCAACATTATTAGCAAGTGACGGAAAAAGCGTAATTCGTGATGTGCCAACTCTCTCCGATGTATATACCATCAACGAAGTATTACGTTCTTTAAACGCCGTAGTGGAGTTTGAAAATAACACAATAACAGTAGATGCATCTGGAGAGTTAAAAATCGAAGCGCCATTTGAATATGTTCGTAAAATGCGTGCCTCTGTACTTGTAATGGGATCCCTGCTTGCCAGGAATGGCCGTGCTCGCGTAGCATTGCCAGGCGGCTGTGCAATCGGTTCCCGTCCTATCGACCAGCACCTTAAAGGTTTCGAAGCTATGGGTGCTTCAGTGAAGGTAGGAAACGGTTTTATTGAAGCCGAAGCAGTTAATGGCTTACACGGAGCTAAAATATATTTAGATTTCCCTAGCGTTGGCGCTACGGAAAATATCATGATGGCCGCTGTTCTTGCGAAAGGCACGACAATCATGGAAAACGCCGCAAAAGAACCAGAGATCGTTGACCTTGCAAACTTCCTGAACAAAATGGGTGCGAAGGTTCGTGGCGCAGGTACAGGCACAATCCGTATCGAAGGCGTTGAAGTGTTATTCGGCGCAGACCACAACATCATTCCGGACCGAATTGAAGCAGGAACATTCATGGTTGCTTCTGCCATTACAGGCGGAAATGTCCTTGTACAAGGCGCTGTACCTGAACATTTATCTTCATTAGTTGCCAAGATGGAAGAAATGGGCGTTACAATCATTGAAGAAGAAGACGGTCTTCGTGTCATCGGACCTGAAACGCTAAAAGCAGTTGATATCAAGACAATGCCACACCCTGGATTCCCGACGGATATGCAATCCCAGATGATGGCACTGCTATTGCGTGCTCAGGGAACAAGCATGATCACAGAAACGGTATTCGAAAATCGTTTCATGCACGTGGAAGAATTCCGCCGCATGAACGCGAACATCAAAATTGATGGACGCTCTGTCATCATGAACGGACCATCTGACCTTCAGGGAGCAGAAGTGGCAGCAACAGACTTGCGTGCAGCTGCATCATTGATCCTGACTGGCCTTGTAGCCGATGGAATGACTCGCGTGACAGAATTGTATCACCTTGACCGCGGATACGTGGACTTCCATCTGAAACTTGCAGCACTTGGCGCAGACATCGAACGCGTAAGCGAAATCGAAGAAATGCCAGTGACTGAGAACCTCGTTTCAGATATGAACGCATAAATCAACATACCCAATAAACCGGAGAATTGTGCATATTAGTATAGTTCTGCGGTTTTTTTCTTTTTATACGTTCTAATGTGGATTATGAGTAAATTCTTGTTAATTTTTATACCATCTAATGTTGATTAGTAAATACTTGTAAAAAAATAACTGTCCAATTTCATTTTTTAAAAAGGCAATCATTTTAGCCAAATAGCGATTGATCAAAAATTATGTCATAAATGCTTGTCCGCCTCCATAAGTATGGATTGAGACGGTAATAACCGCCTTAATTTCATAATGGAGGCTTTTTCTATGTTAAAATTCAAACCTTTCATCGTACTAGCTGCAATCCTATTTGCTGTCACACTCCTCATACCTACCATGCTCGTCCTCCCTTTTATGGAAGAAAAGGCAGGCGGAAAGCTGGGAGAAGAGCTTCAGAATGATGCGAAGGATGTTGCGGCGCTGCCGTCCGCAGATTCGGCTGTTGAGGTGGCCGTATACCGGACTGCTTTGTCAAAGACAGAGAAGCTTCCACTGGACGAATACTTAATTGGTGTCGTAGCAGCCGAAATGCCAGCGGAGTTCGAGTTGGAAGCATTGAAGGCGCAGGCGCTGTCCGCAAGAACCTATTATGTAAAACAAATGATGAGCCCGAATAAAGTAGGCGTTCCCGCAGGAGCTCAGCTGAACGATACAACCATCCACCAGGTCTTTAAAAATAAAGAAGAACTGAAGAAGCAGTGGGGCGTTGATTATAAATGGAAATTCAAGAAGATTGCCGAAGCCGTAAAGGCGACTGACGGCCAGGTTCTTACTTTTGGCGGGGCACCGATCGATGCAACCTTCTTTTCAACAAGTAACGGTTTCACCGAGAATTCAGAGGAATACTGGGCCAATGCCTTCCCATACCTGCGCAGCGTCGAAAGTCCTTGGGATCTGAAATCGCCAAAGTTCCGCAGTGAGACCGTTATGACCGTTGCTGCATTTGAATCAAAGCTGGGTGTTAAGTTGGCGAATTCCGCTACAATCGGCAAGGTCATTTCCCGGACAGCCGGCAACCGCGTTGGAAAAATTGATATAGGCGGTAAAGTTTTAACCGGGAAGGAAGTCCGTGAAAAGCTCGATTTAAGATCCAGCGACTTCTCCTGGGTCATCAAAGGCAATAACGTCGTCATCACCACCGAAGGCTTCGGCCACGGCGTCGGCATGAGCCAATACGGCGCCAACGGCATGGCAACAGAAGGCAAGACCTATAAAGACATCGTCACGCACTATTACAAGGGGGTAGAAATTGCTTCGGCGGATAGTCTGATGACGAAGGTGACGGCGAGGAAATAGGACTGCGTTTAGTTGGAATGTCAGGGAAGCAAATATAGATTACACGGCCAGGGCAAAGTGCGCCCTGGCTTTTTAGCGCTGTAGGGATGGATTGGTATCTTTTATTTTTTCGCGGGTTGAAAGAACGTTTCGATGTTAGGAGGCATGTGGTAGAGGCGGCCTTTTTTGGTGCCTGTGAAGGGAAGGCGCATGGAAGAGAGTAGATCACTGGCCGTCTTGTATGTAATCCCGGTACAAAACTCTCTGCAGAATTGATTATTTATGGAAGGACTGATAAGAAGGAAAAACTCTTTTAATGCTTTATGATGCGCTGTCTTCGACTTTTGCCCACATACAGGGCATAGCCAGAACCACCTTTCGCGTTCCATGCCAATTGTTGAACAAGACGGGCATTGAACTCCTTTTTGAAGATCGTCGTGGGTAAGAGAATAGGGTTTTAATACATCGGGGTGATGTGGAGTATGCTTCTTTATTAGTAACTTGGATAACTTTCTTACGTCTTTGTCGGTGAAAATGACGCTTTGAGTATACTCATCTATTTGGAGCACACGATTCAATAACACATCTCCTTTCACTATTACTTTATTAAGTCGGCGATCATTGGTCTTAATAATGGTAGAAGAGTTGCTGACCACCACCAGATGATAAATTGGAGGGACATCGAATGTGTATTGTTTGAGCCACCTTTTTAGGTGCCATGCTTGCATTTTAACTTGAATAAGCGGATGATCATATGATTTTTCTTTTTCATCTTTCGTTTGGATCATTTGTTCAGAATCTTTATCGAAGAAGAGCGTGCCTTTGTGGTTTTTTGTTTCAATTAGAAGGATATAACGAAGCGTTAGGATAAGGGTATCGATTTGGAAATTCCATTCTCCATCGGCAAGACGTAAATCCCGAAAGAGATGGAACCCTTTTTCAGGCAAAAAGCTTAAACGGTAATCGGTTTGCAGTTCCCCTTTGTAACCAGCGCGCCATGTTTTGTAATCTTGCTCAATTAAAGGGAGTTTAGGGTGGTTTGGTATGATTCGATTCATTAAAGCTTCATATTTCCTAAGCCGAATCGGATATGTTCTTTCTTTTTCTATCAAATTGGTCACTTCCTTTATCGTTTTGTATATGAATTCTTCGATCAGTTGAGAAATACCTATTAAAGTATCGGATTTATTGTGAAATATTTATGTCCGTTACCTTAAATTAATGGATATTCACGGTCAAGAGCAATTTATTAACGGTTGGCTTCGTTTTATTCACGGTTGAGGGGATTATATTTACGGTTGGCTTTGTTTTATTCACGGTTGATGTAATAACCGCTATATTCAACCCGAAAAAGAGGTAATTTGAAATAAAATTACATAAAAAGACGTCGAAAAAAAGCCAGCCTCAATCCAAGGCCAGCCGCTAAAAAACCGTAATTAATCTCTTTTATCCAAGAACTCGCCCCTCAACCCCACGCAAAACCCTTCCCAGCCTCACAAACTTGCCGCTGAAGTATGCATGATGAATGAAATGTGAGGCCGCTAACACCCCAATTACATCTTTTACAAAATCAATGACGGTTGAGGATCGATATGGGACGAAGCTCTGGTGAATTTCGTCGAGCAGGCCGTATGAGATGGCCACACCCATGAAGATGAAGCTTAATGCCGGTGTGAAGCGGCGGGTCGTCAATGCTGCCAATACGAGCAATACATATAAAATCCCGAACTCTACCAGGTGGAGAGACTCTTTTAAAAAGCGGTCGACACCACGGTCAGGAAGCTCAATCACAGCGGTATCTGGCAGGCTGGACATGATCCAGATCGCAGCCATATAGGCAAATGGAAGAATTCGCAAAAACCATACTAGTAACTTTTTCATTGAAAAACCCTCACTTTATATTGTTATAACAAGACGAGATCCAGCTTAAAACCTAGAATTTCCCCCGCCAAAAAACTTTTTTGCATAAAATAATCACCTTTGTCGAAAAATAAGCAGTAAAAAATTTTTCAACTCTATGTATATATTTTTTCGCATCTGTTCAGACTGATTGCTGAGGTGATGAAAATGAGAGAGGAAAGATCTTCTCAAGACAAAAAGAACAGCTTTTTCAAGAAGCGGTGGGTGTATCCAACAGTTTATATTGCTAGTGCCGCAATCATTCTAACTGGTGTCCTATGGTATCAAAACAGCGGTAGCAACGGAACAGATCAGAGCGAGTACAAAGCGACTGATATGCCTGGCAAAAAATTCAATGACCAGCCAGCAGTAGAAGTTAACCGCGCAATGGAAAACTTTGTAATGCCAGTGGTGAGTGAAGACGACGCTGTCATCCAAATGGGATTCTATGATAATGACAGCAAGGCAGAAGAGCAAGAAGCAGCTCTAGTGTTCTATGACAATACGTACCATCCGAACACTGGTTTAGACATTGCTTCAAAAGATGGCAAGGAATTTGATGTTGTTGCTTCATTAAGTGGTACTGTCACTAAAGTCATGGAAGATGGTTTACTAGGAAACGTCATTGTAATCGAACATGACAAAGGTATTGTAACACAATATCAATCGGTTAAAGACTACCAAGTTAAAGTTGGCGACCAAGTCGAGCAAGGACAAGTCATTGCGAAATCTGGTACAAGCCTGATCAATGAAAAGGCTGGCAACCACGTACACTTTGAAATCCGTAAGGAAAATGTACCTGTAAATCCACATGAGTACTTCAACAAGTCGCTTAGCGCATTGCAGGAAGCAGAAATTACGAATGAAAAAGCCGCTACTGATGGAGATGCAGGCAAGTCAGAAGAAGCTACTGAAGAGGGCAAGCCAACTGGTGAAGGTTCAGAAAACAAAGCTCCGGATGCGGACAAGCCTGCTGATGATAAAGCGGGCAAAGAAGCTGGAGATAAGTCTGACAGCGTAACCCCAGATGAAGATAAGCCAGCAGATGATGGATCTGACAAAGAAGATAAGGACGCAGGGGAAGACAAAGATTCTTCAACTGACTCTGACACTTCAAGCAACTCTTAATAAATTACATTTTATAAAATCCGCCAGTCACGTGTGGCGGATTTTTTTTCGTATCTTTTTTAGAAAAAGTAAATCTATGGTAAAATCAAACGGAAGGAGGGGTACATATGAAAAAGATGATTTTGTTTATAGGACTTATATTTTTTGCAGTATTCGTCGCTGGCTGCAGCAAGGAACCGACTCCGGAGGAACGTTTTTCGCAGTATGTGAAGCTGTGGAATGATCAGAAGTTTGATGAGATGTATGGATTTTTATCTGAGGAAGCGAAGGGAACGATCTCAAAAGATGAGTTCGTCAATCGCTATAATAAAATTTATAAAGACTTAGAGATTAACAAGCTGAAGGTCAGCTATAAGCAGCCGGAGGAGGAGCAGGAGCATAAGGAAGACCAAGTCTCCCTGCCTTTTTCGGCAAAAATGGAGAGTGTCGGTGGACCAATCGCGTTTGACCATGAGGCTGCTCTTGTAAAAGAGGA
>NZ_JBAVFI010000756.1:0-4882 GCF_049588175.1 Mesobacillus sp. | reverse complement strand
ACATGAATGCCATCCGCAATAATCTCTATTTTTAACTCATCAAAAAGTAATGCCGCACCAGCTACACCTGGATCGCGATGATGCATTCCGCGCATTCCGTTGAACAGGTGGGTAACATGTGTAGCGCCAGCTTTGACTGCCTCAGCCATTTGTCCATATGTGGCATCTGAATGACCAACAGAAGCAATGACACCGTTTTCAGCTAAATAAGTGATAAACTCATAGCCATTTTCTTTTTCCGGAGCAAGTGTCACGAGACGTATATGATTACCGGCTGCTTCCTGCATTTTAGCGAAAAGCTCGACATCTGGAGCGATGATATGATCAGCAGGCTGTGCACCTTTGCGAGATTCATTGATAAAAGGGCCTTCAAGATGGACGCCTAGTATTTCTGCTTTCCCTGAATGATTATGATTGCTGATATAATCAGCTGCATTTCTTAAGGCTTTGAGGATTTCATCTTTATCCTGAGTGATGGTTGTCGCCAGGAAGCTGGTTGTCCCTTCTTGAGGCAGAATCGATGCCATTGTATTCAAAGCTTCAGTTGTAGCATCCATTGTATCCGCACCGCCGGCTCCGTGGATATGGATATCGATAAAGCCCGGTACAACGGTGCTGTTCACAGGGAGTTCAATCACCTCAGCATGACGATATTCAGCCGGCAGGGCAGAAGCCTGTCCTGTTTCAGCGATTTTGCCATCCTTAATATAGATAAATCCCTTATCAATCAGTCCTTCTTCAGTTAAAACCCTTGCATTTAAAAGCAATAAATCCTTCATTCGTCATCACCTGAAATTTTTGTCCTGTAGAGAGCTGAACTTACTACTTACCTTTATACCCTCTATACCATTATTATACTAATACAATACGTTAGTTGTCTATACCAGTTACTCTAGAAATAATAACTCTTATAATGGTATATACAGGTAAAAAGCGGAGAATTTCTCCGCTCTTTGTTTAGGCCGTCAAATCGCTTTAATTTCGTAGGTTTCTTTTTTAATAGCTAAATCGATTAAATTTGCATTCTATTTTTAGGTATCTATTCCTGGTAATATTACGATCTATTTTAAAGTATTAAGGCCGCTTTATTGTGCGCTGCCTTTATAATGTTCGCTAATTGCTTCACGCAGGTATCCATCATTTTTGTCTAAAAGGTTTTTCGCTTCGATGCCCTTCAAACCAGTAATGATTTGCAGGATTGCTGCTTTCGTATGATAGTTTTGTTCCTTGATGGCTGCTCTTGCTTCCTCGTCAGATGCTCCTGTAGCCATTTTTACAATATTTACTGCGCGGTTGTGCAGTTTTTCATTCGTCATCTGGACATCGACCATCAGGTTGCCGTAAACCTTGCCCATTTTAATCATTGATGCTGTAGTAAGCATATTTAAAATGAGCTTCTGTGCAGTTCCAGATTTCATTCTCGTCGATCCTGTAATGACTTCCGGTCCAACAACCGCTGCAATCGTGTAATCAGAGACTTTTTCCATCTCTGAATCCTTGCTGCAAACAACAGAAACGGTTACAGCACCTAGCTGTTTGGAGTATTCGAGTGCACCGATCGTGTAAGGAGTCCTTCCGCTGGCAGCGATGCCGACAACGACGTCATTCGCTGAAAGTGAGATTTCTTCCATATCTGTCTGGCCCTGCTGCTTGTCATCCTCGACACCTTCAATCGCTTCCGTCATCGCTTCTTTTCCGCCTGCGATGATCCCGACAACCATCCCCGGATCAGTGCCATAGGTAGGAGGACATTCTGATGCATCGATGATTCCGAGACGCCCGGATGTACCTGCGCCGACATAAATCAGCCTGCCGCCTTGTTTGAAGGCAGCGACAATCTTGTCGACAACCTCCGAAATGTTCGGAACCTGCCTTGCGAGTACATTCGGAACAAGTGTATCTTCCTGGTTAATGACTGTGATGATTTCCTCTGTGGACATAAGGTCTATATTCATTGTTTTTGGATTTTGCTGTTCTGTATTAAGTTTGGCGATATTCATGTTAATCCCTCACAATAAACTGAAATTTTTGTCCCGCTTTGATGTTTGTAAGCAGGGGAAGATCTGATTCGATGACTTTTCCGATGCAATTAACTTTCTCATCTAGAGGGAGGTTATTCACGGTAATCTGTAATTCGCCTGCATACCGCCCATATAGGTGATTGTCGATCGTGACAGTACCACGTGTTCTTTCTTGCTGATTTTCAGGATCGAGCTGCTTATCCCCTTTTAACGCATAGGATCGTGATTCAACCGCGCGGATGACATCGCGTGCAGGATCCATTCTGTTGGTCAGCGGCTTGCCCAGGTATTCTTTTAGCTGAGGCAAGCTCCCGGCTTCAACTCGAAGCGGGACAATCTCCTGCGAGAGGAAAGTGAGCAATTCCAATTGTTCATCTGATGCTGAGTGGTCTCCAATCAGAATTTTATCGGTAAAACATGTATACTTTAGCTCTGCAGCGGCAACATGAGGCAATTGTCCACGGTGCTCCTCAAGAGTAGGGAGGCCAGCAAAAATAGGTCCGCGCAAATCCTTGTCACCTGCAACGAAGGCCATCGTTGTGATGCCCATCGAGCGAAACATGATATTTCTTTCTATAAGAAAGGACTTGTCCAAGCCGGTCTCAGGCCTCGGATAAAAATTATGCCATGCTTCCACGTTTTCAGCCTTTAACCCAGCTTCGATCCATGATAAAAGTTCCTCTTTTGTTACCGTACTCGCATTGATGCCAATTTTCATTTTTTGCGACAGTTCGACGATTTGTTCGGTCGTAAAACCATAATCAGCCCTGATGCCGGCAAGACCCCATTCCAGCAATTTTTCGTAGCTGTCCCAGTCAAGCCCCAGAAAGCTAAGCGATCGAGGGGAAACATCGGCCATCAGCTCCATCTGATGCTGCTTAGCCAGGGATCCAAGTTCCTGTAAAGGTTCCTTATAATCAGCAGGGTTATCTTCAGGGATATGGAGGGAGGTGAAAATAGACTTCAACCCATATCCAGCAGCTTTTTCAATCCAGGCTGCATTTTGTTCCATGCGATCTTTGTTTAAGTAAACGGAAATTCCCAGCAAATGAAAACCCTCCATTAAGTTAAAGAATTCACAATTTAGTGTTAACAAAATTCAGAAAAATAGCCTAATAGAATAGAAGAAAGGAGGAAAGCAACTCTCCTCCTTTTTCGTTATTCGTATAGCTTCGGTTCATGCCGTTGCTGGACAAGAAACCAGAGCTCTTCAATTTTATTAAATATCTTTTGCCATTTCATCCTTGAAGCCAAACGTCCATGTGAAGATGAATCCGAACACATAGGCTACTAATAGGCCAAGAAGATAAAGCAGGATTTGGTTCGTATGGACAAGGAAAGCAAGAGGGATTCCAGAAACCCCGATTGCGATTGTTGCAATTTTAAAGAATGCCTGGAAAGCGCCGCCGACAGCTGCACCAAGACATGCTGTGATGAATGGACGGCCAAGTGGAAGGGTAACCCCGAAAATCAGCGGTTCGCCGATTCCGAGCATCCCAACTGGAAGTCCGCCTTTGATAACTTTTTTCAAGCGTTCGTTCTTCGTCTTGAAGTAAATCGCGAATGCCGCACCGACCTGGCCAGCGCCACCCATTGCAAGGATTGGCAGCAGCGGGTCATCGCCGATTGTATTGATCAATTCCATATGCACAGGTGTTAAGCCCTGGTGCAAACCAGTAACAACAAGCGGCAGGAATGTACCGGCAAGAATTAATCCTGCAAAGATTCCACCCATATCAATCAAACCAAGCAAGCCTTTTGTGATCAGGTCAGAAATCAAACCGCCGACAGGCTGAAGAACAAATAATGTGGCAACCCCTGTAATCAATAATGATAGCGTAGGAGTAACGATAATATCCAATGATGACGGAACGAATTTACGGATTCGTTTTTCAAGGAAAGCGATAAACACAGCGGCAAGCATAACGCCGATTAATCCGCCTCGTCCAGGAACGAGTGCTTCACCAAATAATGTAATGTTCGCAAGTCCCGGGTTAATGATCAGGATACCGGCTGCACCACCTAATGCAGGCGAACCTCCAAATTCACGAGCAGTATTGATACCGACGAAAACACCAAGGTAGCTGAAGATGCCCCAGCCAATCAGGTTAAGAACTTGAACAATTGCTGATTCAGGGTCAGCACCTGCACGGACGATCACGTTCGTGATACCGGCAATCAAACCTGAAGCGACAATCGCAGGAATCAGTGGAATAAAGATACTTGCGATTCGTCTTAAGAATAATTTGAACGGAGTTGCGTTCTTTTTGTTCAGATCATCCTTCGTGCGGCCAGCCAGCCCTTCAAAAGGATTTGGATCGTTTTCGTCTACAAGACTAGCAGACTTTCCAGTAATCTCAGAAACTTCGTTCGCGACTTTAGTGACAATTCCAGGCCCAAGGATAATCTGCAATGTTTCTTCTTCAACAACACCGAGCACGCCATCAATTTTCTTGATGCCAGCAACATTGACTTTGCTGTAATTTGCAGGCTTGACGCGCAGACGGGTCATACATGAAGCGACATCTGCAACATTGTCCGAGCCGCCAAGCTGCTCAAGTATCTCTCTTGCCAGGCGTTCTTCATTACGCATTGTGTTTCCCCCTTAATAGATAAATGTAATGGAAAGTATAAGTTCAAAAAAATGAATTCGCTTACAATTTGATGATAACAAGGACACGTATAGTTGTCTATACCTTTTTTAATAATATTTATCAGTTGGTATTAGTATTAAGTTAAAAGGTTAATACCAGTGAGAAATTCTCTGTGTAGCATAAAAATATGCTCTGTTAAAACTGAATGTTGATTTCTAATACCCTGTTGACTGTAGTGGAGGGCGCGTAGACTCCTCCGAAAATGCT
>NZ_JBAVFI010000755.1:0-2912 GCF_049588175.1 Mesobacillus sp. | reverse complement strand
GCTTAAGGCTTCTTCCCTAGATGACGCCCCAATATCAACAAACATATCCTTGATTTGAACGACCTTATTCCGTTCTTCGTTAGATAAAATATGTGGCGGCTTCGAACCTATTACTCCAGTAATCACCCTATCTTTCGCTGTAATGTGGACCCTTTGGGCTAAAAGAACCTGGGACCACCAGCCCCCAAGCGGGATGAACTTTATGAATCCATCATCCGTTATATCCGACACCATGAAACCAACTTCATCCAGGTGGGCTGTAATCATAATTTTGGGCCCATGCACGTTTCCTCTTTTTACAGCGATCAAGCTGCCTAATTGATCTTGATGTATTTCATCTGCATACGGCTTTATATGATTCTCCATTACTTTTCGGGCTTTGCTCTCATCCCCAACAACCCCAGGCACTTCCGTTAATTCCTTCATCATTTCAAGAATCCTTTTGTCCATGGTTTAACCTCCAGAAAACCGACTAACCAGTCTATTTTTAGGTAAAATTTTTTTTATCATGACCCTCTTAGAATCTCTTACTATCTGAATTACTCGCAGCGCCATTCTGAACCTTATCAATACAGCTCGTTATTATGAACTGTAAATGGTGTGTAAAACCCCAGGGATGATTTTTCAAAAAAACGTACAAATGGCAACCCCTTTGCCCCCTTTATAAGTACCGAGTAAAGAGTCAGCTTATTGGTGATGTAAATAAACCGACCGTATGGTTTATTATATTTTCACTTTTTATAAAATTGCAATATATTAGAAAATATTTCATTCGACAAAAAAGCAATAGTCTTTTATAGTATGGGGTTTTCTTAAGGAGTACAAAAAGGTAATAAACATTGTAAATCGCAAATAAATTCGCAAGTGAAAAAGCACTGAAATTTGCAGTGCTTTTAACATTTTTATGTGTATCAAATTTGTTCCCAATTTTTTATGCTTATTCAGTAATCCCATCCGATTGTTAAATCGTAATACTTATTTGGCGAAGTATTATCTTATCTTAAGCTCTTGAAAAAGTTTCCTCTGTTTCATATAATCAACAGCCTTTGTTTTATTCTTTTGTTTCAAAATATGTTCTTCTTCGTTTTGTTCTCTATAGTAGGCATAGAATTTATCTTTAGAAAGGACACCTTCCAATATAGCTTTTTTAACTGCACAATGTGGCTCTTTGATATGAGTGCAATTAGTAAATTTACACATTCTAGATAAATCTATAATGTCTTCAAATACAAAATCCAATTCATTTTCATTCATTTTTTGAACCTCACACTATCTAATTAAGTAATGTCTTCTCTTATTCCATAATTCTGCCCGTTTGTGGAACAAGTTTCGCTCGTTATAACCATATTATATATTCGATTTAGGAACCGTTTAATCCTTTCCATCCGAATTTAGCACGTTAATTGGTAAGTCCATTAGCAAGTGAATGATCATTTCAAATAACCGTATGACAATAATTATTGTCATCTTGCTAGAATTGGACGAATTCGGGTGTGAATGTGAGGATAAAAATCAAATAAGCGTTGATATACCAACAAAAATAAGCCAACCAATTCATATTCGAGTTGGATGGCTATTTGCATTACTAACTTCTGTTCAAAAGAGACCCAGTTACTTTTTTAGACAACTGCTTTTATCTAAACACACTTGATGGGACATCAAAACGATTCCACAAAAAGATTATAAAAATAGCGGATAGCAGCCAGGCGAAAATCGGTTTCTCAAAATGGACTTTGAGGATAAAAAACATCACGGCATTAAAGGCCGCTGACCACCACAAGCTCCAGCCATTAAAATAGTCAATAAGACCAAAATGGAGGTCTATGATTTCATTCACTACATATAATACAACCCATCCGAGGTGATACAAAACTTTCCCCATCATTTTGCCTTGCGGGAAATGGGACAGATATACAAGCACAGTAGCAGGATATTTAATAGCGATGATCGATAAAGATATATGAGTATTCGTCAGTCCCATATCCTTATCCGCAGCAGGAGGTACGTATCTCCACATAGGATATGCATCAGATAATAAATATAAGTAGAGAAAATCTCCTAGCGTAAAGAAAAGGATGGTTGGATAGTAACGCTTCCAATTTCTCCAATCACCCCATATAAATAAAATAGCTAACCATGACAATCCATATAACGAATTAATCATAAATACATGACACAACCCTTGTTTTACAAATAAAGGAAATTGTTTCACTAGTATAACCAAGAGTTGAACAAACTATTTTCCATGATGATACATGATTAACATCATCCGAATAATATCCAATGTTGAAGGAAAAATACTTCTATAGGTCATTTTTAGCAAAAGCTTCCGCCATAAGGATACGCTTTTCAATTCAGTCTAAAACAACTGCAGGAATTTACAAAGTGTCCTTGCCAGAAAAGGGGGTCATAAGATTTTGGGAAGAAGCCATGAAAAGAATATATTATGCGCACTGTTAATTTTCGGTATCTTTTCCTTTTTCCAGCTAGTAAAAAAGCCTCCGATGAAAGATTGGCTCATAATCTTTTTGCTAAAAGGATACATCGCCTCCATATTAGATAATTTATTAGTGAAAAAAGGGTATTTGAAGTATCCTGTTTACTTATTTAAAACGTTCGATATCAGCGTGTTATTCAGTTATATTCTGTTTCCTGTAACCTGTATTTATTTTAACCAGGTCACAAAAAACTCCGGACTGATTGCGATTTTTTTCAAGTGTATACTCTTTAGTCTTCCATCCGCCTTTGCAGAACACTGGATTGAAAAGAAAACCAACTTAATTAGGTACAAAAAAAGTTGGACTTCGATCCATAGCTTCGCCTCTATCGCCTCTACTTTTTTAGCAGTGAGGTTCTTGATGGGAGGGATCAGGAAATGGACGCAAAAGGAACAAATGAACTGATCTCTATAA
>NZ_JBAVFI010000754.1:0-10672 GCF_049588175.1 Mesobacillus sp. | reverse complement strand
GAATAAACCATGCTAGAGACCAGGCTAAATGCGGCCTGGTCTTTTTTTATATATTTTTAGCGAATGTCATTCTCTCAAATCTGCTGCTGGCTGTATACCAGCCTCAAAAGATTTTAAGGTCCATTTTAATTTTTCTCACAAGGAAGATGATGAGAAGCCCTCCGTAAACAACTCAACGAGATTTTTCTATCGCGTATGGTGATAACAACTAAAAGCAAGCGCATGAAGCAGAATTCAAGTTAATAGGCAAGTCAACCGCTACTCTACTAGCAACAATGTTTATGAAGACAGCTAACCAAAAACATTAATCTAAGCGAATACAAATCCCTTATTACCTTCATGTCGGAATGTAGGATAATTTGTCGCACGAGGTATTTTTTCGTATTTATTTGCAAATAAAAATATAAAATATAGTATAATGGTGCGAGATATGAAAATAGAGAGTATCCAGGTGATTAGCCCTGTGACTGGAGGGGGAGCTTATGTCTGACGAGAAAAATATAAATAACAATGACAAAAAGCAAGTGATTGCTGAGAAATTAATCGAACAGCAGAAGGAAGCAAGCGTTGTCCGAAGGATTGTCTTCGTTACAGCCATTGTAGCGATTCTTCTGGTAGGCGCCTTAGGCGGAGGCGGATATTACTATATTAAATCCGCATTAACGCCAGTTGATGAAAATAGCAAGAAAAATATCAATATCACGATTCCAATCGGTTCGTCTACAAGTGGAATTGGTACAATACTCGAGGATAAAGGGGTCATCAAAGACGCCAGGATTTTTAAGTATTATGTAAAGTTTAAGAATGAATCCGGTTTCATGGCTGGAGATTATAAAATGAATCCCTCCATGACAATTCCTGAAATCATCTCAAGTTTAAAAACGGGAAAAGTCATGCAGGACGTAGTCATGAAAATCACGATTCCTGAAGGCAAACAGCTGTCACAAATTGCTGGAATCATAGCTGAAAAAACACAGCAGGATCAGGAGCAGATTTTTAAGCAGCTGAACGATAAAGAATTCATTAAAAAAATGATGGGTAAATATCCGGATGTACTATCAGAGGAGATCCTGAGTGAAAAGGTCAAATATCCGCTGGAGGGCTATTTATTCCCTGCGACATATCCTTTCTATTCAGAGAAACCAACGGTGGAAGAGATTGTGACGGTCATGCTCACAAAAACAAAAGGAGTCCTGGATGAATTCAAGGGCCAAATGGAAGAAAAAGAAATGTCGACTCATCAGGTGATGACGATGGCATCGCTGATTGAAGAAGAAGCAACCGAAAAGGTTGATCGCGATAAAATCGCAAGTGTATTCTACAATCGCATAGAAGACGGAATGATGCTACAAACTGACCCGACTGTACTTTATTCCCATGGAGAGCATAAAGACCGGGTACTTTATGAGGATCTCGAAATCGACGATCCTTACAATACCTATAAATACACAGGATTACCACCTGGACCAATTGCCAATCCTGGTGTGATGTCGATTGAAGCGGCTCTAGCACCTGCTGATACAGACGATTTGTATTTCCTCGCAACATCAACTGGTGAGGTTCTCTTCTCTAAGACACTCGAAGAGCACAATCGTAAAAAGAATGAACATATCACAAGTAAAAAATAGTAATACCTATAAGGGAGATGCAGAAAGATTAGCATTTCCCTTCTTATTGTGGTAAAATAATTCAAGTGTTTTTTTCTAGTTAAAAAAGATTACTTTTTTCACTTAGATTACTGTCTAGCTCCAGCGCCTAGCCCCTCGGGTCATAAGCCAGCCGGCTGTGGTGGCTGAGGAACTGCCTCCTCGCCGTCCGTCTTATGCCTGTCGGGGCTGAACAAGGCGCTTCTGCTTTTCTTTTGATAGCGTGCATTACAGAATTAAGAGTTATGGCCACACAAGGCTGAAGAAGCAGATTGTCAGGTTTCTGACATTCTGAAGTTTTGTCTCTCTTATCCTGTGAACGCTATTTTTTTCATGCTCCGAGGACCTTTTTTCCTGGGGCATATATAGATTTTCACACTGGCTAGTTTCTAGCCTTTGAATAGAGGTGAGGGCAGCTTGCTAAATGAAAAGCTGCAGGATTATATAGATTCACTTATACAGCCGAGACAGGGCATACTTGCTGAAATGGAGGAGTACGCGGAAATCAATGGGGTTCCAATCATGGAACCAGCAGGGATTGAAACGATGCTTCAGCTCTTGCGGCTTCAGCAGCCTGACGCGATTCTTGAAGTAGGCACAGCCATTGGCTACTCAGCACTCAGGATGGCATTTGCTCTTCCTGCAACAAAAATCGTGACACTCGAACGGGATGAGGAACGATTTAACCTGGCTGTAGATTATATCAAGCGGTCAGGATTGCAAAGACAAATTGTCCAAATCAAGGGAGATGCTTTGGAGCTGGAACCGGAAGTCAGCGAATATGCTCCATTCGATGCCATTTTCATTGATGCGGCCAAGGGCCAGTACAGGAGATTTTTCGAAATTTATTCCAGGGTGCTTAAGCCTGGAGGGCTGATCATTACAGACAATGTGCTTTTCAAAGGCCATGTTTATGATAATCATGTAATTGAAAGCAAGAGGATTCGCAGTCTTGTAAAAAAAATAGATGAATTCAATCGCTGGCTGTCCAGTCATCCGGAGTATGATACGATCATTCTTCCGATTGGCGATGGTGTAGCGGTTAGTAAGAAGAGGTGAGCGGAATGAAGAAACCTGAATTATTGGTAACACCGGTCAGTGTAAATGATATTATTCCTTTAGCTGAAGCAGGAGCAGATGCTTTTGTCATTGGCGAACAAAAATTTGGCCTTCGACTTGCTGGAGAATTTTCACGTGAAGATGTAAAAACAGCAGTTGAACTTGCGCACTCTAAAGGCAAGAAAGTCTATGTTGCGATGAATGCCCTATTCCATAATGAAAAGATTGAATTGCTAGGAGAGTATCTGACATTCTTAAAAGAAATCAATGCAGATGCCGTTATCTTTGGCGATCCTGCTGTATTGATGGCTGCTAAAGAACATACTCC
Source organism: Mesobacillus sp. (assembly GCF_049588175.1). GTDB lineage: Bacteria > Bacillota > Bacilli > Bacillales > Cytobacillaceae > Mesobacillus. The sequence goes on along the minus strand of NZ_JBAVFI010000754.1, from coordinate 7,639 downwards.
TGACATGAAGCTGCATTGGAGTACGGAAACAACAGGGACAAACTGGTATACATGCAATTACTGGGGAAGAAAAGGTGCAAAACGTGCTGTACTTGCCAGAGAAATCAACATGGACGCGATCGTTGAAACGAAAGAGAACGCTGAGATTGAGATTGAGGTCCAGATTCACGGAATGATGAATATGTTCCAATCAAAACGTCCTTTGCTTGGCCATTATTTTGAATATCAAGGTAAGGCGTTGGAAGTTGAAAACCGTAAGCAGGAACGAAATATGTTCCTTCATGATAAAGAGCGTGAAAATAAATATCCGATTTTTGAAGATGAAAATGGAACTCATATCATGAGCCCGAACGATATTTGCATTATCGATGAGCTTACTGAGCTCGTTGAAGCTGGTATCGACTCATTTAAAATTGACGGTATACTAAAGAGTCCGGAATATATTTTAGAAGTAACAAACCTTTACCGCAAAGCAATTGATCTGGCTGTAGACAATCCTGATCAATATGATAATGAAAAAGACGATTTACTGGCTGCAGCGGAAGCAATCCAGCCGCCAAATCGCCCGCTTGATACAGGTTTCTTCTTTAAAGAGACTGTTTACTAAAAGTAAGAATATAAGGAGGTTGCGTCATGACAGCAGTGACAGACAAGATTTCACAAATTGTTGACGGAAAACGTGTGATCGTGAAAAAACCAGAACTGCTTGCACCTGCCGGAAATCTTGAGAAGTTGAAGATTGCCGTTCATTATGGTGCAGATGCCGTATTTATTGGCGGCCAGGAGTATGGTTTGCGCTCAAACGCAGATAACTTTACGTTTGAGGAAATGAAGGAAGGCGTCGAATTTGCGAAGAAATACGGCGCGAAGATTTATGTAACAACGAATATTTTTGCTCATAATGAAAATATAGATGGCCTTGAAGAATATTTAATGGGGTTAAAGGAAGCCGGAGTTCACGGTATTATCGTGGCAGATCCATTGATCATTGAAACTTGCCGCAGAGTTGCTCCTGAAATCGAGGTTCACTTGAGCACGCAGCAATCTCTATCTAACTGGAAAGCAGTTCAGTTCTGGAAAGAGGAAGGACTGGAACGCGTTGTTCTTGCCCGTGAAACAAGTGGTGAAGAAATCAAGGAAATGAAGGAAAAAGTCGACATTGAAATCGAGACCTTCATCCATGGTGCTATGTGTATTGCTTATTCAGGTCGCTGTACTTTAAGCAATCATATGACTGCTCGTGATTCAAACCGTGGCGGCTGCTGCCAGTCATGCCGATGGGATTACGATTTGTATACACTTGAAGGAAATGAAGAAAACCCATTGTTCGGTGAAGACGATTCTCCATTTGCCATGAGCCCTAAAGACCTTAAGCTGATTGAATCCATTCCTCGTATGATCGAGCATGGCATTGACAGTCTTAAAATCGAAGGCCGAATGAAGTCTATTCACTATATCGCAACAGTTGTAAGTGTATACCGCAAAGTGATCGATGCTTATTGTGCGGATCCTGAGAACTTTGTCATTAAGCAGGAATGGCTTGAAGAATTGGATAAATGTGCGAACCGTGAGACAGCAACTGCGTTCTTTGAAGGAGTTCCAGGGTATAAAGAGCAAATGTTTGGAAACCATAGCAAGAAGACGACATTCGACTTCGCTGGACTTGTGCTTGATTATGATGCTGAAAACCAAATGGTTACACTTCAGCAAAGGAATTTCTTTAAGCCAGGCGACGAAGTGGAATTCTTTGGACCGGAAATCGAGAACTTTACCCATGTAGTTGAAAAAATCTGGGATGAAGATGGCAATGAACTTGATGTTGCACGCCATCCTCTGCAAATTGTTAAGTTCAAGATGGACAAGCCTGTCTACCCTAATAACATGATGCGGAAGGAGAAGTAAGAGATGAACCGCAAACCTGTTGTAATTGGTGTAGCCGGCGGCTCCGGCTCAGGAAAAACCAGCGTCACAAAAGCAATTATTGATAGCTTTAAAGGTCATTCAATCCTGATGATTGAACAGGACTATTATTATAAAGACCAAAGCCATTTGCCTATGGAAGAGCGTCTGAAGACAAATTATGACCATCCGCTGGCATTCGACAATGATCTTTTAATAAAGCATATCGAAAAATTGCTTTGTTATGAAGCGATTGAGAAGCCAGTTTATGATTATGCAATCCATACAAGATCAAGCGAAATCATTGATGTGCAGCCTAAGGATGTCATTATTCTCGAAGGAATCCTGATTCTTGAAGATGAACGATTGAGAGACCTGATGGATATGAAGCTTTATGTTGATACAGATGCTGATTTGCGTATTATCCGCAGGCTGCTTCGGGATATCAAAGAGCGTGGCCGGTCTATGGATTCTGTCATTGAGCAATATGTAAATGTGGTAAGGCCAATGCACAACCAGTTCATTGAACCTACTAAACGTTATGCAGATATTATCATTCCGGAGGGCGGCCATAATCATGTCGCAATCGACCTAATGGTAACAAAAATTCAAACAATTCTTGAACAAAAATCATTTTTGTGACACAATAGCATAGATAAAGCTGGACATAGAAGTACCTAATTAGTACTTCTATTAGTCCAGATTAATTTAATGGTCCGTATTTGGACTTTCTTTTAATGCGCGCCCTTGAAAAGGACGCGCTCCTGTATATTTTTCAGGTTACATAATATAATATTACACAATCTAATTTTTTGGGGAATTGTGAAGACTAGAAGGAGTGAAGGATTTTGGCTACAGAGAAAGTTTTTCCTATGACATTGGCTGGGAAAGAAAAGCTGGAACAAGAATTAGAAATGTTGAAAACGGTTAAACGTAAAGAAGTTGTTGAGAGAATTAAAATCGCGCGCAGCTTCGGCGACCTTTCAGAGAACTCTGAGTACGATTCTGCAAAAGAAGAACAAGCTTTTGTTGAAGGACGTATCACAACTCTTGAGAATATGATCCGCAACGCAAAAATCATTGAGGAAAGCGAATTAACTACAGACGCAGTCAGCCTTGGCCGTACTGTCACTTTCGTAGAGCTTCCTGATGGTGATGAAGAATCCTACACAATCGTAGGAAGCGCTGAAGCAGATCCATTTGAAGGTAAAATCTCAAATGACTCTCCAATCGCTAAGAGCTTAATGGGGAAAAAGGTAGGGGACGAGGTTTCCGTCCAGACTCCTGGCGGTGAAATGAGCGTCCGTATTACATCTATTAAGTAGGGTGCTTAAACAATCATTCAGTTAAACAGTAAGAAAGATAATAATTTTATTCATGCTGTTCCAATTTAACAGTTTGAAACTTCAAAACCTCGTCAAAACTTTTGACGAGGTGTTTTTTTATGCGCAGGAAAAGAATGATTGTCTGGATCAGCATATGTATTGCCGGCATTGGCCTGCTTCTGTTCAGGCTGGCGCAGTTGCAGCTCCTTGATACAGAATCATTTTCAAAGCACGAAATTAATTTGATAGAAGCAAGTGTCAAGCAAAGGTCACAGGAAATGGTTGTTGACAATGGCAGAGGGAATTTCCTTGATCGTTCAGGTAATCCCTTATCTTATGAAACGTCATCGGTCCTTGTTCTTTTCCCTTTTTTAAAAAAGATGGACTGGCAGATAAATCAGGTTGCAAAGACCATAGGTGTATCTGAGTATGCACTTAAGAATTCGGTTGAAAAATCAAAGGAACCATTTGCGTACGGTGATCCGGATCCTGTGATTCTCACCAAAAGCCAAATGGATGCTATTAATGAGATGAAAATTCCAGGTGTGTTTGCTGTTGAGCGTAAGTATCCATTGGATAAAATACCTGCGGCTCAGCTACTTGGCATTATTGGTGAAAACGAGAGCCTTCTAAAATCACGATATGGGGAGAAGGATTTCCTTCCAAGGACATTGATTGGCCTCTCAGGCCTCGAAAAAAGCTTTGATGAATTTCTCGTAGCGGAAGGGAAATCGAGGCTTGTGTACCATGTGGATGGTGAAGGGGCACCACTTTTTGGCATTAATGTAAAGTATATTGAACCGGCAAATCCGTTTTATCCCATAAACGTGCAGACCTCGATTGATAAGGACCTTCAAATGATTGTCGAGGAAGCAGTAGACAATTATGACATAAAAAAGGGTGGAGTTGTACTGCTCGATATCAAAACGAATAGCGTGTTATCGATGGTATCTAGGCCGGAAATCAATAAGAATGCGCCATTTAGCGACAAGGGAATAGAAAATATGATGGTCAAGCAGCACATTCCTGGTTCAGTTTTTAAGACTGTTGTAGCGGCGGCAGCAATAGATTCCGGGCTTGATGATCCAAATAGGAAATTTGATTGCAGCAAAAAGTTAAATGGGGAGCCTGATTTGAAATACGATCATGGCATGCTCAATTTTACTGACAGTTTTGCGAGAAGCTGCAACCGTACATTTGGAGAAATCGCCAGAGAGCTGCAGGAGAAGGATCCAACAATTCTTGAAAGATATGCAGAAATGCTTTCAGTTACAGGGGGTGTGGGCTGGAAAGGGGATATATTCCACCTGGAAAACTTCCAGCAGATGCAGGATGAAGAAGAAGGCAGGGTTTTTGTATCCGAGGATGCCAGAAAGGATCGTAACTTTTCGGCCTTATCCGGAATTGGACAGCATGAGGTAAGGGCGTCTCCATTGGCCATTGCGAACATGATGGCGACGATTGCGCGTGGAGGAGAAAAGGATATGGTTAGGTCAGTGCTATCAATCAAGTATCAAAATGGTACAGAAATGACTGAGTTTCCAAAGGAAAAGCTGAAAGGAGATAGAATCTCCTCTTATACAGCTATGAAGCTCCAAAAGCTTTTAAGGGAAGTAGTTGTGAATGATCATGGAACGGGTAGGTGGTTCAAGGATTTGCCATATGCAGTAGCTGGAAAATCTGGAACGGCAGAGACTGGAATTTATGATGGGGAAAAGCAGCTTCACAATAAATGGTTTGCAGGTTATTTTCCATATGAAAATCCAAAATATGCACTTGTTGCCGTTAATTTAGGGGTGCCAGAAGATGAAGGTGGAGTGAATCCGCTGTTTGCTGATATAGTAAAAGCCGTCTATGACTATAATCAAGATTGAATCATGATTGAAGGTTGATTGGTCAGTAACTAATTAGATAAAGATAAAATCCTTCAAGTTTGCGTTAAGTCATGGTAGAATGTTGACAACCTTATAAGGGAGGGAAAGACCTTGAAGAATGATTTTGACAACCTAAATGAGGGGGCCCGTTCGAGAACAAGGGCAAAACGAAGAAAAACCAACCTTATTTTAAATACCTTGATTGTTGTCGTTATTTTATTAATTGTCTTTGTTTCTGTAAACATCTTTTTCAGTAATGATGAAGGAGCAGCGGACAACAGCAATGCTACTGCAGAAAATGAAAAAGGCGCTGCCTCTTCAGACAAACAGGATAATAAGGATAACAACGGCAGTAAAAATGCCGATGAAGATAAAAATGGCGAAAAGGCAGAGCAGTCGGATGAAGGGTCTGCAGATGATTCAGAGTCTGCAGAACCAGAAGACAATGAAGACCTGGGCGATCCAGTGGTGACTGAGGGCGGAAGCGATGCAAATGTAAAACAGACAATCGAGAATCCGGGCTGGCAGCCAGTGGGAACCACTCAGTCTGGCGAACATGCTCCTGTCTTTGACCAAAACTCGGTAGATTGGCAAGAAATGACATTGGCATACTCTTATGCTACTGGAATTGATAAAAACAATATGACTGTTTGGTGGAATGAAAATAATGGAGCACCAAATACGGCTGTAGGCACTGTTTCTGCAAAAGGCAGCGAACAAACCTACAGGGTAGCTATTGAGTGGGTGGAAGGCCAGGGCTGGAAGCCAGTAAAGGTTGAAGAATTGATTCAAAACGATAAGCGATAGGCTATTTAGAGGGGTCCTAAATATGGGCCCCTTTACTTTTTCGCTTTGAAATGGACAACGGCTGAATAGAACAGTCGTCCTTTGTCATCAATGTGCATTTGGTGAGAAACATGGTGTACAGTAAGCGTAATGGCTTTATTGATTTCTATTTGCTTGTTGATATTCTTTTCAAGCGTTTTTAAGTCCATCGCTTCAAAAAATTCTACCTTATCTTCAATTAAGTCAAAATGGAATTCCATCGTTAATCTCCTCATATCTATTGTTTTTTATAGGCTTCGTTATACGTGTCTGTTGATTTCCGCTCCAGGCACTCGCTTTCCGCGGGGCGTCAGGTGAGCCTCCTCGTCGCTTTGCTCCTGCGGGGTCTCACCTTGGCCGCTGATCCCGCAGGAGTCGAGTGCCCTCCGCTCCAATCAACAGGTGCTAAAAATCACAATGACCTTTAACACAGCATTTTGATAATCGTACAAATAAAAAATAACAAAATCTCTATAAAAATAAAACATTTTTTGATAAATTTAAATGATGGGCATATTTGCGAGGCATTGATCTAATTCTAGTACATAATACAAAACAAATGCAAAAACAGCGAATTTACATAGGAGAGATTAATATGGCAGGAACGTTATTATATAACGGAACAATCATTACTTGTAACGCGGAAAATGAAGTGATCGAATCTGGGGCAATCGGATTTGAGGACGAGAGAATTATTTATGTCGGCAAATCGCCTGAGGATCTCTCGGCATATGAAACAACAATTGATCTTAAAGGGAGTTACGTTCTGCCTGGAATGGTGAATACTCATGGTCATACACCGATGTCATTGCTCAGGGGATACGCAGATGATTTGCACCTGCAAACCTGGCTTGAAGAGAAAATTTGGCCGCTTGAGGCTCAATATACTCCTGAACATACGAAATGGGGAGCGTATTTATCTATTCTTGAGATGATCCGTACTGGGACTACCACATTCGTCGATATGTATGACAATATGGACGAGGTTGCAAAAGCTGTTGAAGCTGCTGGGATCCGAGGTGTTTTGTGCAGAGGAGTAATCGGTTTTGGTTCAGAGGAGCTTCGTCAAAGCAAGCTAAATGAAGCTGCCCAGTTTGCAATAAACTGGAATAATGGCGCAGATGGCCGAATAACAACGATGCTGTCTCCTCATTCTCCCTATACATGTTCGCCAGAGTATATTTCCCAGATCATTGAAAAATCGGTTGAACTGAATGTACCGTTGCATACACATATGTCTGAAACAAAATTTGAGGTGGACAAAAATATTGAGGAATTTGGCGCGACACCTGTCGCACACCTGGACAAGCTTGGTTTCTTTGACCGACCATCGTTAGTTGCGCATGCTGTCCATGTCAATGAGGCTGACCTTGAGATTCTTGCCAGCAAGGATGTAAAAGTCTCACACAATATTATCAGTAACCTGAAGCTGGGCAGCGGAATTTCTCCTGTCAGCAAAATGATTGAAAAAGGAATCACAGTAAGCCTTGGAACCGACAGTGTCGCGTCAAATAACAATCTTGATTTATTTGAAGAATTAAAAGCGGTAGCCACTATCCATAAAGGGATAGCACAAGATGCTACTGCTGTCAGCGCTGCCCAAGCACTGAGGATGGCGACAATCGATGGAGCTTCCGCTGTTTGGTTGGATAATAAGATTGGCTCCCTTGAGATGGGGAAGGATGCTGATTTGATTGTAATCGATTCAAACCAGAG
>NZ_JBAVFI010000753.1:0-2239 GCF_049588175.1 Mesobacillus sp. | reverse complement strand
CATGAGTATATCTTGCGTAATTGGTTTCCCGCCCTGTCCAGTCAGCAAAAGTGAACATAACATAATAGGACGAAATCATATCCAAAGGAGAGATAATCATGAATGACCACCCCAAAAAACCGAATGCTATTCCTAACAGTCTCATCGACTTATTTGTAAATGATATCTTACAGAAAAATGGAATCAGTAAAAATGAAGTGAAAGAAAATCTTTCGGATGACAAAAAACAGGCAATCAAGGAACTGGTTGAAGATCTAAGCAAACAAGTAGATTCCTTCATTAATGCCTCCAACAATTCTAATAAAAATCCCGGTTCAAAAAAATAGACTTTACCCCTGACACCCTATAAATGGGTGTCTATTTTTTGAAAATGGGGCTCTTTTTAGGGAATATACACAAGCTATTGCGAGGTTCCAATAATATGATATTCCATACTAGATTAAAGGAGTGAAAGCAATGTCAAGATATTATTACCATGATAATTACAAACCGCACCATTCAGGCAATAACTGCAAGAAGAAAGCGAATGTAGAACAGGAAGCAGTCCAGATAGAGTCCACTGAACAAAATTCTGACGAACTAATTTGGATTAAAGATTCCTGCAACGTCAAAGTTCAAACAAGCGACACCCAAGCAGCTGTTTCTCTGCAGGTTGCCCTCCAGTTAGCCATCGCATTAGTGATCAGTGTAACAATCGGCGATTCAGCACAAGGCCAATACGTAGCACAACAGCTTACTCAAGAAATTGGCACTGAACAAACAAACACACAAAAGATTATCATCACTAACTCTAAAGATGTCAACGTAACAACAACTGACACAGACGTAGCAGTAAATGTTCAGGCATTACTGCAGGTTTTGGTTGCACTCGTTGCTGAATTAGACATTTTTTAAACTATTAATCTAGAAAGAGGTGAAAAAATATGAGCCAAGATAAAAAGTGGAGAGCATTGGACCACTGTGAAACTGGTAAAGGTGAAGATGCTGAAGTTACTCAAGAGGCAGATCAAAAGGCCGTTACTAAACAACAATCATACGAATGGATCATTATCAAGGATTCAGAATGCGTTGATGTCCATACAACAGATACTCAGGCAGCTATTTCTCTTCAATTAGGTCTTCAGGCTGCTATCGCAGCAGTTATCAGCATTACAATCGGTGATTCAGAACGAGGAAATGCTGTTGTGAATGAGATTAAACAAGTCATCAAGACAAAGCAAAAAAACACTCAAAAAACGGTCATTGAAGGATCAAAACATGTCGAAGTAAGAACGACTGACACGGATATTGCTGTCAATATCCAGGCCCTTCTACAAATCTTAGTCGCCCTAGTTGCAAAATTGGACATTGGATAATCCTTCCAAAAAATTGGATAGACTGAATTAGAAAAGCGCAAGCGCCTTGGTCAGCCCCGACAAGCGCTGGAGGGCCGACCGGTGAAGTCGTTCTTTGACTTCATTGGGCGGATCGATGCGACTAGAGGGGCTAGGCGCTGGAGCTGGACATTTCTCGAAGTGAATTTTATGCTTTCTTATCTTTTAAAGAAGCCTGCAGACCAAAGTCTGCAGGCTCTTCCAAATGAGGTTTATTTTTGAATATACATGAAACGAAGCATCGCTGCTGCTGCAAGTCTACTGGTAAGATCGCGGAAATCCTTCGATGGATCAATTTCAACAATGTCCATCGCCTTTACTTTTTCATGGGATGCAGCAGCAGAAATACTTGATAACAGTTCCCTGCTGGTAATACCTCCTGGGCCAATAGCTGGGCAACCAGGAGCAAATGCCTGGTCTACAACATCCATATCTACCGATAAGTAAATGATGTCTACCAGATTAGTTAATCTGTCTAATTCTTTTTTTATTATAGGTACGATTCCATTCATTTCTATGTCAGCCATAGTATAAACCGAAATGCCCTTTTCCTTTGTATAATCATGATATTTTTTCGCATTGGCATAATCACGTATGCCGACCTGAACTAAATGCTCCCCTTTTATGAACCCACCCTCAATCAGGCTTCTGAATGGAGTTCCGTTCGTCCTTCCTCCATCCTCTAAATTCCTGACATCATGGTGGGCATCCCATTGAATCACACCTATTTTACCAAACCGTTCATGGAACGCACGGATAGAAGGATAACTGACTCCATGGTCCCCTCCAAGCATGATATAACGGTCGCAAGCATTTTTATCAATCATTTCTTTCACACTAATATGGAGACGTTCAAGCGATTCTTC
>NZ_JBAVFI010000752.1:0-1782 GCF_049588175.1 Mesobacillus sp. | reverse complement strand
CTTTTAGTGAATTTTTTTAAGCAAAGAATAAGAGCGAGTCGTAATAGCTCCTCCCAAACAATCAAAATCATATTAAGCCCCTTGCTTGAAAGTCTATTAAATGTTTCCGCAAACACTACCACCGTATTGCTTACTCGCGATACGCTTATTTTCCATCTGTTTTGTCCTTTAGTTCACAAAATCGGTTACTCAAATCAAGTTGGCAAATTCATTCAGCCTCTTTGACATCTGATGTATTTCTTCCACCGAATCATGAATTTGTTTAATGTTTTCTTTTTGAATTTCGCCTACATTAGAGATTTTTTTTACCATCTTGACCATACTTTCCATGGATTCTCTAATATTCTCAAGGGTTTCTTGGATGGTTTCTGTTGAGGACCGTGTATGCTGAGATAACTTCCGGATTTCATTGGCAACCACCGTAAACCCTCTGCCATATTCATTTGCCCTTGCTGCTTCAATCGCTGCATTGAGTCCGAGAAGATTCGTTTGGTCTGCTACTTGTTTAATAAAGGCTAATACCTCTTTTGTTTTTTCCACCTGTCTGTTTGCTTCCTCAGAGACTTGTAGAAGATCATGAGTATGTGAGAAAAGTGATACAGCACCACCTGATACATTCCTAACATTTTCATTGACCATATCCAAAGAGGTGATCATCTCATTAGAAATTTTTAATAATTCTTCTTCGTTTTGGTGCATAATCCCAAGTGACATGACCCCTATGACCTGTCCACTCTCATCTCTTAAGGGAAGTAGTTTTGCTGTAAACTCAATACCATGTATGCTTGCAGGTACGACCGTCCTGATTTCTTCCCCTTTTTTTAAAACGGTATCAGCTGGTGTGCCAGGCTTTATTTCCATACCTGGCGAAAGCCTAAGGTTTATTTTTGCACCTGGGAAATAGGCAATGATTTTCTCTTGATCCCCTATAGCAATTGAGGTGTCAGCTGGTATCGCAGACTGGAATAATGGAGCTGTCTTAATTAGGGATTCAAGAATAGGATGATGCTGTGACAATGATACCCCTCGTTTCGTAATTAAATAGATGGATAAAAAATCACCAGTTAATTTGAAGTCCATTTCTAAAGAACTCACCGTTTGGCCCGTCTTGATCTAGTTCCGCAAGCCACAAAATAGATTTTGCTGCCTCCTCTATACTTCGGGGAGCATGCGGGCCCCCCATATCAGTCCTTACCCATCCAGGACATACGGCATTGATCTTGATGTTTCCAGAAACTTCTGCAGCCAAAAGACGTGTAAGGCCGTTTAATGCAAGCTTCGATAATTTATATGAACCTGGACCCGTTTGATCCATTTCAGCCATCTGCCCATAACCAGATGAAATATTAATAATTCTTCCATAGTTATGTTCCTTCATTAACGGGAGTAAAGATCGGATAAGATGAAAAGGTCCTAACAGATTCGTTCTTAATGTTTTTTCTAAAATAGTGGGATCTTCTTCTGTCATCTTTATTTCTTCATCTAAATAGACACCTGCATTATTTATGAGCACATCTAAGCGGCCATATGTCTGTTGAACGTACTCTACAGCCTTTTGAATGCTATTTGTATCATCCACATCCAGCTCAACAACGGAAACGTCATATCCAAGATTCTTTAACGATGAAGCAGCCTCTTGTCCTTTATCTGCGTTTCTGCTGCACAAAATAACCTGATAATCTTTCTCGGCTAATTGCTTGCCTAATTCATACCCAATCCCTCTGTTCCCTCCAGTAATGAGTGCAATTTTCTTATTTTGTATCACTAAAACCATCTCCTTTT
>NZ_JBAVFI010000751.1:0-2285 GCF_049588175.1 Mesobacillus sp. | reverse complement strand
ATGGAGGTCATTGGTAAGGGTGAAGTTGGACTAACAGCAGAAAGTGTCGCAAAAGTAATTGGAATAAGCAGAACAACAGCAAGGCGTTATCTGGAACATCTGGTATCTATAGAGAAAATTGAAGCTGATTTGAATTACGGAACAGTTGGCCGTCCGGAACGGGTTTATATGAGTATAGGATAAAACAGGAATCAAAAAAAGTGGCATCTGCCACTTTTTTTAACAGAGAAGAAAGTATAAAATGCACTTCGAGAAATGTCCAGCTCCAGCGCCTAGCCCCTCGAGTCGCTTGTCTAGTTTCGCCTCCTAGAAACTCCGAAACTTCAACTCCGTCGGCAGAAGCAAAAAGCGCTTCTTTGTCGGAGTCTCCAGTTTCTGCGTTTCTGGGCAGTCGGCTACACATTTCGGTTTCGGTCCTGCCAATGAAGTCAAAAACCGACTTCACAGTCAGGCCCTTCGACGTACACGATGTACTAGTGCCGACGTTGCCGCAGGACGCGGCGTTTTTAGTCGGCCAGCGCTTGTCGGGGCTGACCAAGGCGCTTGCGCTTTTCTTATAAAAATCTATTTACTTGCCCAAGTTTGTCTTCCTTTAATCTGTACAAATAACCCGGCCGGCCAATTCCGTAAGTTAATGACTCTTCGAGTACACCAAGAGTGGATAGGAATTTCAAGTATTTTCGGACTGAAACTCTTGATATTAGTGTAATTTCGGAAATATCATCGGTTGAAAACTGACTATTTTCTTTTGTTTGGATAACATTGATGATGGATTCCAGAGTGCTGCTGGTTAAACCTTTAGGCAGATCATCTATAGATTCCCCGGTTAGCTTTAATTCTGTACTGAGAATATGACCATCAAGGTCCTCTTGTCTAAGCATTTGATTATTCGCAAAGAAATGGTATTTTTCTTTATATTGAATTAAAGCCTGATTAAACCTTTCAAACTCAAATGGTTTAATTAAATAATCTACAGCTCCATACCTTAGGGCAGTTTGAATATTTTCTTTGTCTGCGGCAGCAGTAATCAGGATTACATCGGCTGAAATATTTTGCTCCCGTATAAACCGGAGCAATTCGAGCCCGGTTGCCCCTGGCATATAGACATCAAGCAAAATAAGGTCGACCTGTTCGGATTTAAGATTTTCCATGGCAGCCATTACTGTATGGACGATTCCTGCAAGCGTGAACCCTTTTACTTCCTGCAGGTAACGCTTATTGAATTCTGCAACCATTGGATCATCCTCGATAATCAGCACCCTAATCATTTTCCCACCTCTTTTGCTTCGTATGGAATTTGTATATAAAAATTAGTGCCCAGTAATAATTTTGAGTCAATCGTTAGCTCCCCACCCAGATCCTTAATGCTTTTGTCGACTAAATATAAGCCATATCCTCGGTTTTCCCCTTTTGTAGAATACCCCTTTTTAAAAATCTCTTTTTGCTGCTCGGTTGAAATCCCAGGACCAGAATCAAACACTTCAATTGTTAACCATTTATTGTGATAAGAAAAATTCACTTCCATCGTTTTTTCTTCAGCATCGGCCATTGCCTCAATCGCGTTGTCAATCAAGTTGCCGAGAATCGTAATCAGAGCATGTGTTGTCTTAGTAGCTGCCGGCTCAGGGATATTGGTTGAACTATCTATTGAAAGATCCACATTCTCTTCACGGGCATAGCTTAATTTCCCCATAATAAATCCTGCAAGGGCGGGATCCTTAATATGTTGAGTGATACTGCCGAATTCCTGATTTCGGTAGTCTACCAATGTCCGGATAAAGTCGGATAACTGGTCATAGGATTTCAATTGGACCATTCCAAGTATGACGTGGAGCCTGTTCATAAATTCATGGGACTGCGCACGCAGTGCTTCAGCATACATTCTTACTCCTGTCAGTTGTTCAGCCAGCTGATTAACTTCTGTCTTGTCTCGGAATGTAGAAATAGCACCGACCACCTGGCCATTTACGATAAGCGGAACCCTGTTGACGAGGATGGAAACCCCGTTAATGTTTTGTTCTTCATCAAGTTCAGGCTGGCCTGTTTGCAAGACATGGTCCAATCTGGTTGATGGCATATATTCATAAATTTTCATGCCGACAGGCTTTTGGGGCAGACCGGCCTTTTTAAAAATTTGTAAAGCAGACTTGTTCACTAAGGTGATGGTTGACGTATTATCAACTGCAATGATTCCTTCATGAACAGATTGGAGCATCGTACTTCTTTCCTCAAGAATCTTAGAAATGGCAAATGGCTCAAGGCCCAGCAAGATTTTCTTTATGTAC
>NZ_JBAVFI010000750.1:0-1807 GCF_049588175.1 Mesobacillus sp. | reverse complement strand
TTCTTGCTCCTTCTTTTGCCTTTAAAGCCAGTTTATCAATATGTATGTTACATGGAGTCACTTCGCTCCAGGTACTTGCAATTCCTATCATTGGCTTCTTAAAATCCTCTGTACTAAAGCCGACCGCCCTTAACATCGCCCTGTTCGGAGCCTTTCTCGCATCATCACTGAATACATGACTTTTTATCCTCAAATCTTTTTCCATTGGAAGTCCCTCCCGATTTTTTATTCACTACAATAAACCTTTTTAAATGCAATTGCAATAATTTTCGAAAAATTATAATAATGAAAGCGAATTCATTTTTACAATAAGAAAAATTACCTAATTGTTATGAGAAAACAGATAGTGAGGTCTAATTTTAGGAATTAGATAGTTTTTCATTGTTATTAGTTACTAACGATAAAAGGCCAGGTAGCAATTTGCTCCCCGGCTCTTTTTTTGTTTACATAATAATATTATTGCTTTCTTGCTTCGGTCATCTGCTTCCATACTGAACCTTTGGCTTCCTCACCCAGTTCAATTCGGGCAATTGCCAATTTCACCTGCATGCTGACTTCAAATTCCGGATCATTTTCAGCTTCTTTCAGAGCAGGTATTGCCATTTCGTCTCCAACCTCATAGAGGAACATCGCAGCACGCCAGCGTACAAGCTTGCTCGAATCTTTCAAGGCTGCCATCATTTCATGCATCGCTTCAGGATGGCCTAAATCTGACAAGCAGTCCCCAGCTGTCCTTCTCACTGTGACGGTTTTGTCCTTTAATGCTTTATATAGCAGCGGCAGCGCTTCTTTATCCTCAATCATTCCAAGATATACTGTTGCCAGTCTGCGAATGGATGCCTTCTCATCATTCAACGCTTTTTCAAGCATTGATAAGTCCTCAACTGTTGGATCCTCCATTTGCTCTAGCAGCTGGTACCTTATACGCCAATCTGGATTATCCAAATCGGCTGCTATAATTCTTATTTTTTTCTTCGCAGATTTGATTTGTGCTTCCTGCGCAGGATTTTGTGCAACCGTCACAATCTCTTTCAGCCTTTCAGGAGGATAGGCTGCGAGAAGTTCTTCGACTACTTCATTTCCTACCTGTTCAAATTCGCCGTATCTTACTCCAAGCTCCTTCCATCTGCGGACCATAACGATATTATCTTCAGGAGATCGAACTTCGCCAACGCTTTTTACAAAAAGATCCGGAAGGCCGAAGCGCTTCTCTTCAGTTCCATCTGTTAATTTAACCTGCATCGGGATGCCCTTGTACACTTGAACTTGAACTTTAATTTCTCCAAAATGCTCATTTATTCTTGGTGTGCCATCGCCTGATTCCTCAGTCTCCTGACCAAAGGCTTTTCTCACCTCGGGTAAAATAGCCTGCCAGTCAAATTTCGCATTCCTCTCTACTGCAAGGAAATCTGCTACATGGTAAACACCTTTCACGCCTTCGATGTCGAGTATTTTAACAATAACATCAGGTGCTCCGGCTGCAGCACCCTTCTTGTAATTATTGCTTTTGCCCATAGGAAGCTCTTCATCTAGATTTATTTTCATTGTATTCGGACTTGGTGTTGGTTCAATCGATAAAATTTTCAAATTCCCACCCCTTTGTAATTATTAGGAATGAAGCCATTTTAACATAACAGGATATGGTTAGCATCGAGAGCAACTCATATTGGTAAGCAATTTTATGCCTTCCTGCAAAAACCATTATTCCTATGTTGATGTACTTGACTTCGTTACCTTTAACGCTGGCTAACGATCTTTTATTGTCCTATTATCTTAATCAACATGTTTATTAGCTTTATTTATCATC
>NZ_JBAVFI010000749.1:0-1762 GCF_049588175.1 Mesobacillus sp. | reverse complement strand
AGTCAATAACTTTTTTCAAAAACCTTTTATAGAAGTTGTTGTTTTCGTTACTGACTTTGAAGATTATATCAAGCATATTATTATAAAGCAATACTTTTCATGCACTTTCTTAAAGAAATTCCCTATTTCAATTAGATTAAATAAAAAAAGCCAGCCCAGCGGCCAGCTTTCTAAATAACTTCCTCGATATGTAAGTACCGGTTTTTTTCTAGAGCAAGAATTTCATTGGATTCTAGTAATCTAACTAATGGCCTAGTTGGATTTTTTTCTTCAACAAAAACGATTTCCGCCGTTTGTCCATCAGACAGGCGAACGATGCTGCCAATCGAAAAATTCATGATGGAAGAACTCAATGCTTTTAAAGCTGCAATATCAAATTCACCGAACAGTTCCTCATTGATCATTTCTAAAACTTTAAAAGGAGAATGCTTAGGTTTATACATCCGTTCAGATGTCATTGCGTGAAAAGAGTCTGCAACCGCAAGAATCTTTGCAAATGGATGGATCCTGTTGGCTTTTTCGCCAAAAGGATATCCACTTCCGTCCAGCCTTTCATGGTGATGAAGAATCGCAATCTTTGCAGCTTCCTTCAGCAATGGACTGTTCTTAACCATCTGGTAGCTGTATGTAGGATGCTTCTTGATTTCCTCGAATTCTTCTACAGTCAAGGTTGTATTCTTATTGATTAAATTTGGACTGATTTTTGCCATGCCGCAGTCCGATAAACAGCCCGCAACCGCAATTTGTGTTACATCGCCCTTGCTGTAGTTTAACTTTTTGGCAATAAAAGCAGAGATAATGCCCACTGCCAGTGGATGATCATAAAGGTACTCAGTTTTAGTTGAATAGTGATGCAGGTGGAAAATGTCTGAAGAATGTATATCTGCCTGTTCTATTAAAGGCACAATAATGCCTCTCACTTTTGATATATCAATTTGCATACCTGATTGCCAGGAGATAAATTCTTTTTTGAATTCTTGTTTCGCACGTAAAAATAAATCGAAAAAGTTTAGATCAGATATATTTTGTGCAGCGGGATTCCATGGTGCTTTTTTGTCTGCAATTTCAGGCGCATTGAAGGGAACACCTGTTACTAGCGTCTTTTCTACTTCTACTTCTTTTACGAGAAAAGCTTTTAGAACCTCTATTAAGTGATTGGACAGTACTGTCTTTTTGCTCATGATTGATCTATTCGTATTAAGAAGAACATCATCAGTAAGGATACAGCCCTCTATAAGGTTGTCTACATATACGCGCAAGGCTTTCCACCCCAAATTTTATTTTCATACTATTAAGTTTACTTTATTTTACCAAAAAAGAGGAACACAATTTTTGTGTTCCTCTCAAAGTTTTATTCAGTACCTTCATCATTTGATTCTGGCGCAGTTGCTTCGTCTTCCTGTTCACTGATGTTTTCTGCGTTGCCAATTGATTCTGGATCAATTATAGCTTCGCCATTTTCATCAAGTTCGATGTCATCGATTTTTTCTTCTTCTTTATCGACTTTAGCTACAGTTGCGACATATTCATTTTCAGCTTTGTTCAAGTTTATCAGCTTCACACCCTGGGTATTACGGCCAGTCATTGAAATCGAGCTTACAGGAATACGAATCAGAACTCCGCCTGTCGTGATCAGCATCAGGTCTTCTTCTCCTGTTACAGCCTTCATCGTTACCAGGTTGCCGTTCTTTTCTGTAATATTGCAAGTCTTGATTCCTTTACCGCCGCGCCCCTGCCTTCTGTACTCTTCGGATGGCGTTCT
>NZ_JBAVFI010000748.1:0-4840 GCF_049588175.1 Mesobacillus sp. | reverse complement strand
ATCAAGGACTCCGAGTAATTTTCCATCCTTGATCATAGGGACGACGATTTCTGACTGAGATGCTGCATCACAAGCAATGTGGCCAGGGAATGAGTGAACATCCTCAACGCGTACGGTCTCCCTTTTTGAAGCGGCAGTTCCACATACGCCTTTGCCAATCTGAATCCTGACACATGCGGGCAGTCCCTGGAATGGTCCTAGGACAAGCTCACCATCCTCCATGAGATAAAAACCTGTCCAGTTAACGCGATCAAGAAATTGGTTCAATAATGCAGAAGCATTGCTCAAATTTGCAATCGCGTTTTTTTCATCTTCGATCAAGGCTTTTAGTTGCTTTATTAATAAATCGTAGTTTTTGTCACGGTTGTCGCTGTAATTTTCGACTTTAAACATCCTTTTTCCCCCTTATCCATGAAGTTTTACTATACATTGTATCAAATATAGCCGAAACAATGGATACTTTGTCGAGCTTTTTTTAAAGGGAATTTCGTATATTTCCAGAAAGGTAAACAGTAAGAGATTGCTTTGAAAGGGAGGGGTGGAGATTGAGGAAAAATTCTAAAGCTGCAATCATGGATGCGGCCATCTTCTTGTTTAACACAAAGGGGTTTAATGGTACATCAGTCAGGGATATTGCAGCAAAGGCGGAAGTGAATTCGGCGAATATCTCTTACTATTTCCAAAATAAGAATGGACTCCTCGAAAACTGTTTTACTGCCTTTTTTGAAAGCTATCTTGAAGAATTGGAAAAGGGGTTTTCATTGCTGGATTGCGGAGCGGAAATTTGCCTGAAAGCGATGGTTGATAATGTGTTAAGGTTTCAATGTGAAAATATCCAGTTAACAAGGTTTATATTAAGAGAAATGACGATTGATTCACAGGTAGTTCGCGAAATCATGTCTACCTACCATGTGAAAGAGCGTTATTATTTCAAAAAGGTGCTTGAAAGGGGTATGGAAACCGGTGAATTCAGGAACCTGTCCGTCCAGTACATTATTTTACAGCTAAAGTCCCTCCTTTCTATGCCGTTTTTAAATACTCATTATGTTACCGAGGTTCTCCATATACTGCCACATGAACAATATTTTGCCGCTAAGTACAGTAAGGAGATGTCCCAATGGATAAAAGGGACAATCTGTCTGGATCTGCAGGAGCAGCCAAAGGTGTTAATCAATATATAAATCGTTTAAGTAGTCTTATCTTTAATAAATAGGCTATTACAAGAACCCTAAATTATTAAGTGGAAACCGGCATAAACGCCGGTTTTCTTTTTTATAGACGCATACTGCCCAGCCCTTGGCCAAGCTCCTTTGCCTGATGTGCATCAGATCCATAAACTAATGGTATCCCAAGAGTGATTGTCTGCTTGATTACCCATTCAGGTGGATATGGCTCACGGCACAGAGGTTTTGCCGTACCGGCACCGTTATAATCAAGCTCATATCCATGCTCTGAAACTTTTTCCAATATTTGAGTAATCTCCTCCGTGAACGTGTTCTCAGTAGGGAAACGCAACCTGAATTTATTCGCTAGAGTAATATGCCCGATTCTCTTAGGTTTGTACAAACCTAAATCAGTTTGTATTGAATTCAGCACCGTTTGGTAATAATGGCGGTGAACCTTTTCCACCGAGCCATAATGCTCAACCATGGCGTTGAAGGTTTCAGGACTGTAATCAAGGCAATCATACGCACCATTCATATCTTTTAAAAAATGTACTGATAGAATTGCGTCATTTAAATGACGTCCATATTCATTTAAGAAAGCTGCAGTCTGTTCTTCATACCCCTCAATGAAATCAACCTCCAACCCAGTATTGATCTTGATTCTGCCATGGTACTGTTGTTTGGCTTTTTCAATTATTTTAAAATAATCTTCAAGATCATCGAGTTTCATCGCGCTGTCCTTTAATGGCGTCGGATCAATGAATCCTTCTGGAAGCGGTGCATGCTCTGCAAAGGTAATTTCCGTATAGCCAAGCTGTAAAGCTTTTTCAATATACTCTTCGATTTTATCCTTTGTTCCATGCGGACAAAAAGAAGTGTGTACATGGCCGTCTCTCATAAAAACACCACCAAAAGTAATATTTTTCGTTTGCTGCAGAGCCAAATCGGCTTATTTCGGATAATTTCAACAAAAAATCTCAAATAAATAGTCAAAAATTGTCGTTTACATGGTAATATAAATACATTATACACGCATTTATAAATTCAATTTATATATATGGATATAGAACTTGGAATTTGTGAGGCCAGGGGGATAACAATGAAGTACATAATTGGCGGAATTGCTATATTAATAATTCTTTATTTAATAGGTTATTTTAGGAAACGGAAATTTTACAGTGAAGTGGACAGATACGAGTCCTGGAAGATCGAGATTATGAACCGGCCTGTACTGGATGAAATGTCAAAAGTAAAACAGTTGAACATGACAGGACAAACAGAGGAGCTTTTCGAGCGCTGGCGCCAGGAATGGGATGAACTTGTTACTTCGAAGCTCCCGGGAATAGAAGATTACTTGTTTGATGCTGAAGAATATATTGATAAGTATCGGTTTAAAAAGGCGAAAGACTCACTTTCCATCATCGACCAGAAACTGACTGAAACAGAGGACAAAATCAAAAAAATCCTCCACGAATTGAATGAACTGGTCGGCAGTGAAGAAAAGAATCGTGATGAAATTGATGGACTCAAGGAGGAATACAGGGAAAGCAAGAAAAACCTCCTGACTCACCGCCACAGCTTTGGCAAAGCGGAAGCAAGCCTTGAGGCTACCCTTGAAGAGATCCAGGGGAAATTCGTGGAATTTGATGAGAAAACCGAGAACGGAAATTATTTAGAAGCAAGGGAAACGGTCTTGACAATCAAAGCAATGCTTGACGAGGTTGCCTTGAAAATGGATTCGATTCCTGCGCTGCTGCATGATTGCCAATCTACACTCCCTGGTCAAGTCAGCGATATAAAAGAAGGGGTCAAGGAAATGTCTGCCCAAGGATATATTCTCGATCACCTGAATGCAGAAGCAGAATTAGAGAATATCGGCAATGAACTTTCCGAATACATTGTTTCACTTGAAAGCGGGGACGTCGAAATAGCTGGACAGGGCATTCATGGCTTAAAGGAAAAAGTCGATCATCTTTTCGATCTTCTCGAACATGAAGTTATGGCTAAACAATACATCAGCAAGACTGAACATGAAGCCAAGGAAATTCTCGTAAAAGCTATAACGGAAAGCAAGACACTTAAGGAAGAAACAAAGCACATCCAGGAAAGCTACCATCTTTCGGAAAAAGAGCTAGCAGCTCAAACAAATGTTGAACAGCAAATAAAGGGGCTGCTCAAACGTTTTGAATTGATTGACCACAGAATTACTGAAAATGATACACCTCAGAGCTTGATAAAGGTTGAACTCGAAGAAGCTAAACAGCAGCTTGATGCTCTTGTTGAAGAACAAAAAGCACTGATGGAAAAGCTTAGCGCTTTGAGAAAGGATGAATTGGCTGCAAGGGAGAAAGTAAAGGAACTTTCCAAAAAGATTACGGAAATGGTCCGGACGATCTCCAAAAGCAATATGCCAGGGTTATCGCAGGATTATAAGTATCTTCTTGACGATGCTAATGAAAGCATCAATCAAGTAAATGAAAAACTTAATCAGAAGCCGCTTGATATCCCTTCTATTCATCAATATTTGGAAATAGCTGTCTTAACCGTGAACAAGCTGGAAGCTTCGACAGAGGAAATCGTCGAGACGGTCATGCTTGCCGAAAAGGTTATTCAATACGGTAACAGATACCGGAGCAGATACCCATCGGTTGACCGTGGCCTGCGTGAGGCAGAAGAGTTTTTCAGAAACTATAATTACCGCCAGGCGCTCGAACAGGCTGCAACTTCAATTGAAGAAATAGAACCAGGAGCACTAAAGAAAATTGAAGTCTTGCTTGCTGAAAAATAATTATAACCAGTCAGGTCTCCAAAAAAGGAGACCTGTTTTTTTGGAGGCAGTTTGCCTGTCTTTTTCGCAAGGTCTGCCCCATAAGAAAGTTTTGGGAAATAATAAACTGTGTCGCATGTGCAGAAGGTCCTGATTGATTTTCAATGGACTGCTAATATGATAAGATTTTTAGTTAGCATAAAGGTTCTGAACAAGGGGGGAAGACGATGATTTATTTTGACAACAGTGCAACGACAAAACCCTATAAAGAAGTATTAAATTCATTTTTGAAGGTATCTGAGGATTTTTTCGGCAATCCATCATCTCTTCATAGAATTGGCGGGCAGGCAGAGAAACTGCTCCAGCAGGCCCGCAGCCAGGTTGCTAAATTGCTTAACGTCAAGGAAACAGAAGTATTATTCACCTCTGGTGGTACAGAGAGCAATAATCTTGCTGTTAAAGGCGTGGCAATGGCACATAGAGAACGAGGAAGACATATCATTACCACTGCCATGGAGCATGCCTCCATTCATAACGCAATGATGCAGCTTGAGACGCTTGGATTTGAAATTACGTATATTGATCCAGATGCCCATGGTTTCATTAGCACAGAAGCAGTCGAAAAGGAAATGCGTGATGACACTATCCTAGTATCCATTATTCACGTGAATAATGAAGTCGGTACGATCCAGCCAATTGAGGAAATTGGCTCAATGCTGAAAAAGTACCCTAAGGCAATTCTTCATGTCGATCACGTCCAGGGAGTTGGAAAGGTCCCACTGGATTTTACCAACGCTGGGATTCATTTATGTACGATCTCTGGGCATAAATTTCACGGACTGAAAGGAACAGGCGCCTTATTAGTTAAAGAAGGAATTCGTTTGTCGCCATTATTTTCGGGCGGGAA
>NZ_JBAVFI010000747.1:0-6606 GCF_049588175.1 Mesobacillus sp. | reverse complement strand
ATTTTATCGAAAAAATTTTTTTCATTACGTTGAATTTCATTTTTAAGTTATGAAGATATTATTCAGTTTGCGAAATTTGCATCGTACATAGGGAGTAACGAAAAGAATCCCCCAAGATACCAGCGCCGCCTTCCACTCCAATCAATAGGCTTTAAAACAACATTAACCATTAACAGACCCAAATAAAAAAAGGCGAGAATTAAGCCCGCCTTTTACAATGATCTTATGCAATTTTTGCCGGCAGCAAAATTTTAAAGGTTGTTCCTTTATTTTGCTCGCTTTCGATATAAACCTTACCATTATGACTTTCAATAATCTTGAAACTGACCATGAGACCAAGTCCGTTTCCATTTTTCTTCGTTGTATAGAATGGCTCACCAATCTTTTTAAGGGTATCTGGCGGGATCCCCACACCTGTATCCTTGATTGAGATAAGCACATTCTCATCCTGGATTTCTGTCGTAACCCTTAAATCTCCGCCATCAGGCATCGCTTCAATACCATTTTTAATAAAGTTGAGGAATACTTGCTTAAGTCGATTTTCATCGCACTCGATTTGAACGATATCCTCATCTGCATCGAACTCAAGTTTGACGTTTCTCTTTCTTGCTTCAAACTTGAGCATCGAAACGACATTCTGCACAATCGGGATGATATTTTTTTCCTCAAGCTCAACAGCTTTAGGTTTAGCTAATACCATGAATTCCTCAACAATATTATTGACTCTGTCAATTTCATCAAGAATGATTTCAAGGAACTCCTGGCGCTGCGGATCTAGTTCATCCATTTGCAGGAACTCCGCGTACCCCTTCATCGAAGTCAGGGGATTCCTTATTTCATGTGCCACACCTGCTGCCAGCTGGCCCACTGCTGCCAATTTATCCTGTCGATGCAACATTTCTTCTGACTTTTTCTTCTCAGTAATATCATTCCTGATGGCAAGGTACTGATAAGGTTTGCCATTTTCATTCAGGAAGGGAACAATCGTTGTATCCACCCAATAAAATGAGCCATCCTTGGCCCTGTTGCGGATTTCACCCTTCCAAACCTGGCCGGAACCAATCGTTTTCCATAAGTTTTTAAAAAATTCTTTAGAATGCAAGCCGGAGTTTAGAAGACTATGATCGCGGCCGATCAGCTCTTCCCTGCTGTATTTAGAAATCTCACAGAACTTTTCATTAACACTCTTGATAATTCCTTTTTCATCGGTAAATGCGACTATGGACGATTGGTCCAATGCGAAATTAATATCGCTGACCTCTTTAAGGGTTTCCTTTAGACTCGCTTCTGCCTTCTTCCTTTGCGTGATGTCTGATCGAATAGATACGTATTGATAGGGCCTGCCCTTACTGTTCAGGAAAGGAACGATTGTAGTGTGTACCCAATAAATCGAACCATCCTTAGTTCGATTACGAATTTCACCCTTCCATACTTGGCCAGAACCAATTGTCCTCCACATCTCCTTGAAGAATTCTTTTGAGTGAAGCCCAGAGTTCAATATGGAATGATTCTCTCCTAGCAATTCGGCTTCACTGTATTTAGAAATCTCGATAAATTTCTCGTTAACATATGTTATATTCCCTTTCGGATCGGTGATTGCTACAATCGCTGAAGCATTCAAAGCATCTGTAATGTCCTTCAAATTGGTGTCAGTAACCGCCAGCCTTTTGCTAATCAAGGCACTTGAACCTATCAAACCAGCGAGAATCAAAACTGAAACAAACACGATAATATAACTGATTAATGATTCAGGAATGTCCGACTGTTCAACAGTCCCATTCCTGTTATATATAGAAGAAGCTCTTGAAAGTAGGAAATGACCTTCGACAATCGCAGCTGTTACTACTAGAGCACTTAAAGGCTTTATCCAGCCATGGTTGCCTTGTGTAAAGCTTTTGGAGAAAAATAGCATCCAGAAACAAAAATAAAAGGAAGCGAAAACCATCCCCAGCGCAATAATTAATATGACTGGATCGTAAAAGAAATTCAACTTCATTGAAAACATTCCAAGCATGTGTACAGCCAGGACAGCCAGCATCATGAAAAAGCTGCCAGTAAATAAGTTAGACTTTCTCACCGTTTTTCCGGAAAGCGTATAAAAGGCCATTGCGGTAAAGGAAATGCCCAGGATAATGGAAAAGATTGTGATTGGAATTTGGTATGAAGCAGAACTATTTAGATTAACAGCAAGCATCCCAAAAAAATTCATTACCCATATTCCTATACCAAGGGAAAAAGTCCCGCCCAAAAAAAGAAACCGTTTATTCCGGTCAGAGGATTTTATAAGACTGAATAAATCTAGGGCTGTATACGAAGACATTACCGTCAATGTTATGGCAACAAGCAACAAAATTGGATTAAAGGATAATTCAGGATTATCCATTCAGGCATCATTCCCTAATTAGAGTTTTCATATCGATTGTAAGTTAAAATGCCATAGATTAAAAGGGGGTATAGAATAATTTGTAATAAGTTTGTCACTTTTAGATATTGACAATAAAATTAGTTGTTTCATTCAGACTTCCCTATTCTCTTCAATTCTTAAACCTTCATATATCACTACCCTTATGATAAAAACAGGAACAAACACCTATTTTTAAAATTTTCTAAAAAAAGTCTACACAAATTCTTTTTTTGTGTTTATACTGTACTATAACAGGTTATATAAAAATTAAATTGTACTATAAAAGGAGGAGAAGCAAATTATGATGAGTCCAGTTGAGTTTTTTCGTAATTTACCCAAGAAGGTTTGTCCCGAGTGCGGAGAAGGAATGCATGAACAAGCAGAATCTTATTTAATGGAATGTGATCGCTGTCTTTCTAAAAAAGAGGAGTAGTATCAGCCTTAAAAAGGTTGGAATACCCACCTTTACGGATGTGAATCTTTATTTTTCTGATTTTTAAGCAAAGGCACCTTTAGAGTAGGTGCCTTTTTTGCGGAAATTTTAAGACTTCTCGCAACAGTTTATGTATAATTTATCCATACATATTAAGGAGCTTGAGCAATGGATTATGAACTTTTAGTCGATCGTATTATGCAAGTCTACCCCGAATTGAAAATCGTTAAGTACGAAAAAAATAATTTCGGTCAAAATAATGACGTACTTATAATTAATGACCAACTTGTTTTCCGCTTTCCTAAATATGATGATGGCATTAAAAATCTTGAAAGAGAACTATCTCTATTAAAAATATTAAAAGGAAAAATTAATGTTGCTATTCCCTCTCCAATATACACTTCCCTAGATAACAAGCAAGCTGGTAAGGTATTTGCGGGGTACAGGATGCTGGAAGGGAAACCTATGTGGAAAAGGGATCTGGAAGGTGTGCCTCCACAAGGATTAAAAAAATTGGCATCCCAGCTAGTTTCCTTCTTAATCACTCTGCATTCAATATCTATCGCTACTTTACATCCTGTTATAGAACAAGATGAAAAAAATCCTCTTAGCGAAATAAAAATCCTGTTAGCAAGAATTCAAAATAAAGTATTTCCGTATATGAGTAAGTCGTCCATGGAAACTGTTTCCTTTGCGTTTGAGTCATTCTTTGAAAAAGAATTGTCAAGGGAATCTAAGACCACCCTTATTCATGGGGATTTTGGAGCTTCCAACATATTATGGAATGTTGAAAACTCTAAGATAACTGGGATTATTGACTTTGGAGCGTCTCGACTTGGTGATCCAGCCTATGATTTCGCAGGTCTTTTATCTAGTTATAGTGAAGAATTCTTCGACCAGTGTATCCGCTTATATCCTGGAGGAGAGGAAATTAAAGAAAGAGTGATGTTTTATAAAAGCACATTTGCATTACAAGAAGCCTTGCATGGAATTGAAAATAATGATGGGCAAGCTTTTGTAAATGGCATCAAGGCATATCTTTAAGTAAAGCTCCATATGTACTATATTTCAACAATTAAGATCAAGAAATTTGAATTTCTATATACTGCCTTTTTAAATTTAAAGCTGTTATGGTCCTATATTACTTTTTTTGATCTTCCCGATGTTAATTGATTGGCCATTCAGTCAAAAAAAAGAAGCTCCAACTCGGAGCTTCTTTTTAACATCTTAGGAGACCCAACCATCATCAGCCCAAAACACTTTGGTACTATTGAGTTGTAAGATCCTCATTACTATAGCCGATGTGTGTTTGTTCCGCATTAAAGGTGTCTTTTCATAAAAAGGTATGCCCTGATTTTATGAAGACCCTTTACAAACACATTTTTCGGTTTAATCACCGAGAGACTCATTATTCCTGTTCCTGATATTTTATAGGCTGCTTTAACCTACGGAAATATTGCAAGAATCCCTTACAGCCAACAATCGAGGATTCAGACTGTTTGCTTGTAAGATTCCACTAATGCTGCTTAAGGTTTTTATTCATCTTTCATTAACGGGTTTAAATTATTTTGATATAAGTCTATCTCCAAAAACGGTTAATAAAGAACAAGTCTTTGTTTACACGTTTTCTTTTGGTTAAAAGCTTCTTTTCAGCGTACCTAAACTGAATAAGCTGAAGTTCTGCTTTTACCCATCTGATCAAGACCTTCTGAAAGAATGAATATTAACCTAGTGACATACATTGATAAAGAAATCTTACAAGAGAGATTTTGTTATTCCCGCTAAAGGTAAAACGCTTACAAAAAATCCTGAAGGAATAAACCTTATCCTCGTTCACAACGGAACGAACACCTTGGTTGAGCCTCCTAAGATGTTAAGCAACTTCTTTTTACACTTTTATTATACCACCCGATACTCATCATAAAACCTGTTACTTATGTCAAATTGGTGTCAAATTTCAAGTTAACTCTCGTTGGATTTAATAAGTATAACCCTTTCTTCTAATACAAAACATATCTGTATCAGGGGGTGAACTTTTATGACATCTAACAAAGACGAGAATGTCCTGAATGGAAAAGATGTGCTGAAATCTACTTACACACCTAACCAAAGATTTGTACCCGGAGGCTCAGTAGATGAGCATCGGGATATAGAGGCAGGAAACATTTTACTTACTGGTGATGAAATAAAGCAGCAAAATGAAAATTTATAACGATGAAATGAGGTAATTAAAAGTGGATATGATTGATCCCAAGGATTTACAAAATGGTGATGAGGTATATGTTATTTATAGGAACCCACATGTTCCAACAGTTTCAAACATAAAGGCAGCTGAAATTGTTCCGCACCCAAAGGATGCAAATTCCCTTGCTCTTTTTTTAAACGAAACCTTTCATGTCATAGAAGATGATGACGCACTTTTCACCTCACACGAAGCGGCAGAAAAAGCTTATCAAGACGCATCAGATCCCTTTTATCAATAAAGCAGGCTGCATTCTCTCTCTTCAGCTTTGTGCTGGGGATTTTTTTATTAGGCTATTTTCGAATGATTGTAGCTTTTACAGTCAGTTGATGGATTCAACTTCAGGCAATCCAAGCTATAAGCAATCTAGTGTGAAGCAACCAAAGTATTCCTGAAAAGAGTCTTTTTATATTAAGGCCCATCCGTTAAAAGTCCATGTTTTATTTGTGGGATTGCGGGTAAACGAATATTGTAAGCCATCTTAAAGAGGAGGAATTGATGATGAAGATTTTATCTGCATCATCTAAACTCATTTTTGGCTCTGAACTCGAAGGAGGATTTGTCTATCTAAAGAAAGGCTTCCTTACCCCCAACAAAGTAATTAGACGCGGAAAGCTTTAAATCGACAAATTCTCTTTCTCTCCTTATGGAACGAAAAGCACACCCGTGGAGGTGTGCTTTTCTAGTATTAAAAATTTTTGATTATGTTATTTAACAGATACTAATGAATTATTTTTCCCGTGTCTGTCTTTCTATTATAAATCTGATCTTTTCCCAGGTCAAGCTGATTATTTGTTTGATTACCAGTGCTGGAAGTATAACCAACGCGATAGACAAAATCTTTTTTCTGTTTTAGTTTAGCTCTTCTGGCATTTTGTATTGATCTCCATTTGATTGGAATTCGCCTTTATGTGACATATGCTTCACTCACTTCAAGTTTGGCATTTGTTTCTTATTGATACCCTCTTCTCGTTAAAGGTTCTTCGGTTCCAGATTTTCGTTCAATCTTTCCGCCGATTTCACCCTCAGTGTAACTATCACTTGCCTGTTCATGAGTTACTGCAAGTCCATTGGAAAGCTCATCATTTCGTTTGTAGTCAGAAGTATCGTAATTGCGGCCTGCAAGGTCAGTATTCTTGCTTTCTCCCATTTCCATCAAACTCCCTCCTTTCCTGAATAATGGTTATTTTTTGATATCAAAGTCAAAATCATACTTTTAAAATTACATAACATCTGATAAATCCACTCCATTTTTCCTCAAATGCTAATATATTTTTCGTGAAATGACATAAAATGGAATTGTATTTACGGTTTCTATGACCTGTAAAAAAAAAGGAAGAAAAACAGTCCGCCCCTATTTTTACTCATAATCAAACTAAAACCCCTTCATAAATGAAGGGGTTTTAGTTTTATCTACTGCAAATTTGTACTTGCATTTTTTTATGATACTTTAGAAGCCAGACTGTCAAAAGTACACCTATTAATGTGAGGAGAGCGAAAAACAAATAAACCACATATATATTATAT
>NZ_JBAVFI010000746.1:0-2540 GCF_049588175.1 Mesobacillus sp. | reverse complement strand
GTATAATATAAAGGGTGTAACCACTTTTATTACAAGAAAAGATTTATCCTTATGGAAATGCAAGAAAGGTGATGAATAAATGTCCATTAGCAGCCGATTTGCTGTAGGCGTTCATATATTATCTCTTATAGAGTTTAATAAAGACGGTGTAAGTTCATCTGAATATTTAGCAGAAAGTGTAAACACAAATCCAGCACTTATCAGGAAAATTATTGGAATGCTAAAGAAAGCAGGGTTAGTAGAGGTACATCCTGGTATTCCGGGAACTAAGCTTGCAAGGAATTTATCTGACATTACTCTGTTAGATGTATATAAGGCAGTTAATGTCGTACAGGATAATGAGTTGTTTAATGTTCATGAAAGTCCAAATCCTAAATGTCCTGTAGGAAGAAACATTCAAAATACGATCATTCCTATATTGTCTGCCGCACAATTAGCGATGGAAAAGGTCTTAGGAAATGTAACCATCGAGTATGTAGTTAAGGATATGCTTGAAAAAGAAAAAATAAAATAACAACTAGTCATAGTTTTAATAAAGGTATGTCATTACTTATTTGCAATTACAATTTAATAGATAGGCTTTGTCAGCCTTTTACAAGGCTAACAAAGAAAAAGGGGCAATGCTATATCACATTGCCCCTTTCTATATTGTGGTGCTATTTGTACCGGTTTATTTAGTCAAATTTTAATTAATTGACTCTTTCTTAGGGTTTACCCCTACTGTCTCCATATAGTCTTTACCCCATTTATACATAGCATCAAGAATCGGCATCAAGCTTCTCCCCTGTTCAGTGAGGGAGTATTCCACTTTTGGAGGAACAACCGGGTAAACTTTCCGCTCTACTATCAAGTCTTCTTCCAGTTCACGCAATTGGTTCACAAGCATCCTTTGCGTGATTCCTGGCATGAGAGCCTTCAATTCACCAAATCGCTTGGTTCCTTCTTTCCCTAGATGCCATAATATAAGCATTTTCCACTTACCACCGATAACTGATAGCGTCAATTCCTTTTCACAGTTAAAGATCTTATCCTGCATTCGTGACATTTCACTCACCTCTATGGTTATTATACCCCATAGTATACTTTTTAGCACTATGTAAAATAAAAGTGCGTACTTCCACTAAAAGATTATAGGTTGTATACTTGCAATTGTTCAGCGATTGGGAACATCATCAATCCCGACTGCTGGTACAGATAATACTCCAAAAGGATAATTTTACTGAAAAGGATCTATTTAATTTTGGAGACAGTATAACTGTACGAAAAATCCGAAAAAAATTAATAGGAGTGAATATAGATGGAATTACAATTAGCTTTAGATTTAGTCAATATTCCAGAAGCAATTGAGCTTGTTAAAGAAGTGGGGGAACATATCGATATCGTTGAAATCGGTACCCCAGTCGTAATCAACGAGGGTCTTCATGCAGTAAAGGCAGTAAAAGAAGCATTCCCTAATTTAAAGGTTTTAGCAGACCTGAAAATCATGGACGCTGCTGGTTATGAAGTGATGAAAGCCTCTGAAGCAGGTGCTGATATTATTACGATTCTAGGCACAGCCGAAGATATGTCTATTCAAGGTGCTGTAGAAGAAGCGAAAAAACAAGGCAAAAAAATCCTTGTTGATATGATCGCTGTTAAAGATCTGGCTGCCCGCGCTAAAGAAGTCGATGCAATGGGTGTAGACTATATTTGTGTCCACACCGGCTACGATCTTCAAGCAGTAGGTAAAAACTCTTTTGAAGATCTGCAAACCATTAAAAGTGTTGTAAAAAATGCAAAAACTGCAATCGCAGGCGGCATTAAATTAGAAACACTTCCAGAAGTTATTAAAGTAAATCCAGACCTTGTCATTGTTGGCGGCGGTATTACAGGTCAAGCTGATAAAAAAGCTGCAGCAGCAACAATGCAAGAAATGATCAAAAAAGGGTAAGGTCGAGCATGCATACGTCACAATATTTAGCTAAGATCTTAAAAGAGTTAATCAGAACAACTGACCTCATTCCGGATGAAGAAGCTGAGAAATTGGTTAATGGGATTCTTGAAGCAAAAAAAGTGTTTGTAGCTGGCGCAGGTAGATCTGGATTTATGGCCAAGTCATTTGCGATGCGAATGATGCATATGGGCATAGATGCTTATGTACCAGGCGAAACGGTGACCCCTAACTTTGAAAAAGATGACATCTTGATCATCGCTTCAGGTTCAGGAGAAACGAAAAGCCTTGTTTCCATGTCAGAGAAAGCAAAAAGTATAGGTGGAACGATTGCCGCCGTAACGATTTTCCCCGAATCCACAATCGGAAAAATAGCGGATATAAAGATTAAGTTACCTGGTTCACCCAAGGATCAATCGGAAGGTGATTATAAAACCATTCAGCCTATGGGCTCATTGTTCGAGCAAACTCTTTTACTATTCTGCGATGCTGTCATTCTGAGGTTCATGGAGAAAAAGGGCTTGGATACGAATAAGATGTATGGCAAACACGCCAATTTAGAATAAAACATTGATTGTCTATGAGAGACCGCAAACTATCCATGCAAGAT
>NZ_JBAVFI010000745.1:0-2131 GCF_049588175.1 Mesobacillus sp. | reverse complement strand
TAATACTTTGTATGGAGTTCCAGGAGGAAGCTCTTTTTCGATATTTGATGAAAGCTTTGCCTTCAATTCTTCCGACCACTTGGCGGGGATGTAATTATCATTGATGACATTCTTATCATTTTTATCCTCCTGTGCCAGGAAAACAACCTCTTGATTCCCCTCTGGATACACGGTCAACTTATCCTTGCCGTACATCTGAGCCAGCATCTTGCTGCCTTCTTTTACACCCTCAACAGAAAACTTCTGGTCATACTTTTCTTCTAACTTTGCTAAAACATTACTTTCGGAACTCATGCAACCCGCTCCTCCCACGATCGTAAAAACTGTCATGATCAGTAATCCAAATCTTTTACGCAATCCATCCACTTCCCTTGAAGTTTAAATTCAACCTAATAGTCTAGCTTTTTACGGTCTCTAAAATCGCTGAAAATGTTGTTTTATTTCTTTGGAATCCTTTATTTCCATCAAATCATCTAGCTAGTGGTTTCATACACTTTGGCCTCCAGGTTTGACCTATCGATCCTGTTCACAATGGATGTCCTGATAAAATCAAAACATTATCAGAACTTTCCACAAATCCAACTGGTATACGATCGTTTTTCGCTCAAGCCAAGCAAAGGCACCGGTACAGCTGCAATGTTCCACTTTTTCATTCATTTCCCAGTGCCTTTGTTGTCTTTTCGTAAAAGTCATTTCGGAAGCAGGAGAACCGTCCCTATATCAGCATCAACTTGGCGCCGTTGGCGAGGCTGAGTTCTTCAATTGTTTGGTTGATGTTTAGCACTGCTCCGGTTTTTCTGTCGCAGAGGATGGTGTCGGCTGTTGCAGAGAAGTATCCTTCTGATAGTTCGGTCATGGTTCCTGCTAGCAGGAATACGACTTCGTGGAGCTTGCTTTTTGGCGGCAGGAATACGTCATAGGACTTTTCCGATGCCGGGATGAATACTTCGACGAGTACCTTATCCATGGTAGGCTACCTCCTCTTCCTTGCTTTCAACTGAGGTTAATAGCTTCACGAGTGCTGCTTTTCCTTTTACGACGACATAACCGAATCCTTGCGGGATTTCCTGGTACATGTCATTCGTTATTTTCCCGATCTTCATCACATATTGATCTGTGATGCCATTGCCCACCCAGATAAAATCGCTGAGTGAAACTTGCTGTTTAAACCAGCCTTCAAACGAGATGGCGCTAAGTTTATCTGCACTGTCCGAAATAATCAGGTTCACATTTAGGCCGTTTCCTTTTTCGAGGAATACCTTCAGCTTATCCTGGCCATCCGGTGATAAAAACATCATGACGTCCGAGAAGGAATCAATGATGCAGGTGATGTTGCCGAATATTGGCGGCTGCTCGCCTGCTTCAATGGCGTCCTTCGTCGTATTGTTCCTGTGCACAAGTGTGTTGAAGAGATGGATGATTGTCTGTTCCAGCTCAGCAGGAGTGGAAATATACTTGTATCCCTGCCTGCTGCCAGCCGCAAAGTGCTGATTAGGGTCAAGCACCATCAGCTCGCGGCCTTCACTGGCGGCGAATACCTCGGCTACCCCTTGGATAAAACCAGTGCACTGGTCATTCTGCAAGGCAGTGACGACATTCACATACGAGCCAAGGAAATCAAAGCGCGCGGTCTTAAGCGAGTTTTTCTCGATTCCCACCGGTACCCGGTTGCTGTTCATATTTCTTTCTTCATCTCGCAGGTACTCTGCATCCACCCTTTCAGGCAGGATTGGCACCCTTCTCGCGGCTGGCTGCGTCCATGACTCACGCTGGCGTTTGCAATAGTCCGTAATGAAAGCATACATATTGTCGATATCGCTTGTTATATGAGCGGTCTGGAATTCGTAGGTCGTGTCCGCCTTAAAGATTCCGCGGCCTTTGGACTTCGACGGGTAGACACCATCGACATTCCCGAGCACACCGGAGTATTCAGATTGATCATTCAGCTGGAGCACATACATCTGCTTAAAGTTCTGCAGCAGCCTGTAACGGATGGAGCCAGTGTTGATGGCAGTCACGATGAAGTAGATGCCGTATTTCAATCCTTCGCGCGTCAAGAAGGACACTGCCTCCTCCAGCTCCTCAAACATCTCAGAGAAGGCTGCGTAATTGTGGATAGCCACAATTAGTG
>NZ_JBAVFI010000744.1:0-3495 GCF_049588175.1 Mesobacillus sp. | reverse complement strand
TGGCGATCCTCTGCACTTCCCTTTCATCAAAAATCACGGATGTTTCCTCTAAGGCAATGGCAGAATATGCATCGAAATCGTTCTGAGCTTTGAAAAGCGCATTCTGCAAAGACTTTCTAAGCGCCATTGTGATGTTCAAATCAGCATTTCCATACCATCCATCTCTTGTACCAACATATACGACAGGAAACCCATCCAATTCTTCTCCTAATCCGATTATTGGCTCATCTTGCATAGAGGTGAGTGCATTTAAATAAAAACGACACCTTTCATCCTCAATCGTATCCAACTGCACACGGAAAATTGTATTCTTTTGATTTAGCTGCAGTTTTCTAAGCTGCTCAGTCAAACATTGCTGCAGACCCCGGCCAACACCTTCCGCAAACGTTTCTCCCGCTCCAATGGCGACAAATTCATCACTATAACGTGGAACAATATAACTGCCCAGCCTTGAAGCATATTCCTCTATTCCAGTTAGCGCCGCTTCCCTTCGTGCTTCTTCATGGGTCAATCCGCTGCAGATCACCTCATTTAACAATTCTGCCGGCCCCTCGGACATTGCATCGACTGGCTGAACACGGCATTGCGCTAATGGCAGCTGCTTTGAATCCCCTTCCTCCCAAATATGAAAAATCCCCGTTTCTTTTGACGTAAGCAGGCTGAAGAAATACAGCAGTTTTTCTGGCCCCACTCTTTCCGAGCCTTGTTCAAGCCGCATTTCAAGACTTTCAACTTGTTCAGTTGTTATTTTTCCTGTCTCCAGTGGATGCGGTAAAAATGAATGCCAGCTTCCTTCATGAGTCTCTAAATCTAGCAAAAAGATCCTATTTCTCTGGTTTGGCTTTGTAACTCCAGTAATCTCCTTAAAAAATTCAAAGACGATGATATTTGCCAGCATGGCTCCAGATATTGCTGAGCCGGCAGGAATCTGCTGTTCTTCTACTAAAACTGAATTGTGCAAACGCCGCCAAGCAGAATCCCATCCCGCCTCAGAATCCGGATGAATAATTGGACCAGCTATACAAATCTGTTCGTTGTACACAGCCGGAAGAAACAATTTCTTATCTGTTCTGCAAATAGCATGCAGGAGGTCCAGCTCCCCTAAATTTTCCTTTTGTGTGACATATAAAATCGAATCGAATGGCTTTAACGTTTCCCGCCATCCATCTTCATTAAAGATAACCTCCTGTAACTCCACCTCAGAATCCGTTTTACGTGCATGGTCAACGAGTTCCTTCAGTCGACCTCTATTCGTCGGTACCTCATCGGTAATGAGCACATGCAGCTTGACTAATCCAGATTCAATCAGCGAAGAAACCAATGAAGTCAAAAAAGAACCAGATCCCACTGCAAGCACATTCGCCTGCCGAAAGGCTTCAAATCTAGAAGCACCTGAATCTGCTAAACTATCCACAAATTCAATTTGGGACGCGAATTTTTTGACAACATG
This sequence comes from Mesobacillus sp., assembly GCF_049588175.1. Taxonomy (GTDB): domain Bacteria; phylum Bacillota; class Bacilli; order Bacillales; family Cytobacillaceae; genus Mesobacillus. The sequence goes on along the minus strand of NZ_JBAVFI010000744.1, from coordinate 2,045 downwards.
TTCGGACAGTTGATGTGGAAGGTCCTTGCTCACATCCCGAACAAACCCATTTCGATACAAAACTTCAGCAACTTCAACTACCCGGTCCCTATAAGGTCCAGGTAATCCGTTCGTCAAATACTCAATTGAATACTCCCCATTGAACATTGGCAGCAGCTTCTCCACCCATTGATCGATTCCACTTCCTTCAATCCGGAAGGAACATTGATTGTTCCGAAAATAAACGCTGCTATTTGGTTCAGGGAGATAAAACGTGTCCCTCTTAACTTTTAATCGCATAGAAGGGTCCAATTTTTCCATGCCGCTCCTCCTTTGCCCCTGCTGACCTCACCTGTTTTATGACTGTCATTAACATCGTATGTATCTCAATTTGTCCCTTATGTCACTTGGTACGAAGAAATAATAGCCCCTGCACATCAGCCGGCAGGGGCTATTCATATTAGAAAACTAACTTTTATCGTTCATTCATCCTCTTAACGATGGCAGCGTCCGCAACCGCCGCAGCCGCCACAACGCATGCATCCGCCGCATCGGCCACATCCAGCACAACGGGCACAACGGGCGCATCCGCCACAGCCAAAACAGCCAAAGCAGCTAAAGAAAGGGAATCCGAAACCGAAGCCAAAACATCCTCCAAAACCACCTACTCCGAAAATCCGCTCATCACCAGCATTATACTGGTTTTGATCCCAAGTAACCGGCTGCGTTGCCTGAAAATCACCCAAATTAAGCCTTTGAAGTTCACTGTGAAAATCATTCATCATCTACATAACCTCCCAAACAATTTACCAATGGCTCTAGAAACAAATACAACCGAGCTAACTGCGAAAAATTCCGTATATCAGCTAAAAATATTAATAATTGAGAATACTCCCCAACAATTTATGTACTCTAGGTGGGTATTGCTACTGATACAAAAGCCTAATTTTAAAGAACAAAGGTAAACATGGGGACGGTTCTCATGTTCCAAAAACATCAGAACCATCGCTGGGATCCATCCGCAAACCAGCTTTTTACTTGTTTTTAGCATTCCTCTTAACCTATATAGAAAATCAAATATTCATCCTCATCATCTTAATAGGCATCAAAGTAATGATTAGATGAATTAAAATATTTTACTAGTAATATTCGAATCTAAAATAGTCACATACCATCAAAAGCTGTAAAATAACATTGTAATGGATCATATTTTAGGAGGCTAAAGCCTATGAAAAACCATGAAATTGATTACAAGATTTATGGGGATGACATGCAGTTCGTAGAAATCGAGCTGGATCCAAATGAAACCGTAGTGTCCGAAGCGGGAAGTCTGATGATGATGGATGAACAAATCCAAATGGAAACGATTTTTGGTGATGGCTCAGGTGGCAGCGGGGGCATGATGGGGAAATTATTTGGTGCCGGGAAGCGTATGCTGACGGGTGAAAGCTTGTTCATGACGACCTTTACCAACATTGGCCATGGCAAGAGACATGTCAGCTTTGCATCACCATACCCTGGGAAAATTGTCCCTATGGATTTAAATCAACTTGGTGGTAAAATCATTTGCCAGAAGGATGCGTTCCTTGCTGCTGCAAAAGGTGTCTCTGTCGGCATCGAATTTCAAAGGAAGATCGGCGCAGGTTTTTTCGGCGGCGAAGGCTTCATTATGCAGAAACTTGAAGGAGATGGTATGGCTTTTGTTCACGCCGGCGGAACGATACATAAGAAAGAGCTTTTACCAGGCCAAGTTCTTAAGGTCGATACAGGCTGTCTTGTCGCGATGACGAGCAATGTCGATTACAACATCGAAATGGTCAAAGGAATCAAAACAGCGTTATTTGGCGGCGAAGGTCTATTCTTTGCAACTCTAAGAGGACCAGGAACTGTCTGGATTCAGTCCCTGCCATTCAGCCGCCTGGCAAGCCGTGTATTTGCAGCCGCTCCTCAAGCAGGAGGCCAAAACAGAGGAGAAGGAAGTGTCCTCGGCGGAGTATTCAGAATGCTAGATGGCGATTGATCATGAAAATGGGAGGGTTCTGATGTTCCAAGTTGAACATCTGAAC
>NZ_JBAVFI010000743.1:0-2252 GCF_049588175.1 Mesobacillus sp. | reverse complement strand
GATGATATGTGGAATGTATACGCTGGATTGAATCTCGATGGAACATTCCTTTCTTATAATGAAGCCAAGCAGTATTTAGAAGAAGAAGGCTTTAGAAAAAGATAATATCGAACATTTGAATGTTACTAATCAAAAAAGGATGCCGTAGTGGCATCCTTTTTTAGACTATAGACAAACTCGATAAAGATTCAGTTTGTCTACAGTTTTTTCATTTAAGCTACTGCAAAAAACTAGTCTGTTAATTTTCGTTCCAGGTGCTTCGCTTTCCGCGGGCGGCCCGGGGAGCCTCCTCGTCGCTTCACTTCTGCGGGGTCTCCCCTGACCCGTTCATACCGCAGGAGTCTCGCACCTTCCACTCCAATCAACAGGATTTCAATAAGTAATCTGTGAACGTAATCTTTGTCGACAAACTGAAAGGATGCCGTAGTGGCATCCTTTTTTCTTATAACTTAAAGTTCCCAGTCAGTTTTTCTAATTCCAACGCTGTCTGCTGAAGAATTTTTGTGGTTTCGCTGACATTTTCAGCGATCCTTAATTGTTCCTGAGTTGATTGGTCTGTTTGGCTCGTGCCTGCAGCGATCTGTTGTGAAGCCTGAGAAACCGTGTCAAGAGAGTTTGTGATTTGCTCGATCGCGATGACCTGCTGCTCGATGGCAGAGGCGATATTATTGGAGTTATCCTCGATCTCAAGCGTCGTTTCATAAATTTCATGAAGCGTATTTTTGGCATTGGTTGAAAGGTCTTTATTGTATTGAACAGCTTCTCTTGTTTTTGAAATGTAGTCAACTGCGTTACGAGTGCTGTTAACATTCTCATTAACGATGGTAATGATGGTCGAGGCTGATTTTGCGCTTTCCTCTGCCAGTTTTCTGACTTCATTCGCTACTACTGCAAAGCCTTTCCCATGGTCGCCTGCTCTTGCTGCCTCTATGGCAGCATTTAATGCTAATAGATTAGTCTGATCTGATATTGTATTAATGATTTTAACGAATTGAGTAATTTTATCTGATTGCTTTTCAAGCATGATGATAATGTCCGCTAACTGGTTTGTATTGTCTTCAACAAGTTCAAGCCCTGCAAGCATCTCATCGATTCGGACTGTTCCTTCTTTAGAAGTAACAGTGGAGTTCTTGGCAATGAAGCTTGCCTGCTGGGCAGAAGCATTAATCTCTTCGATTCCCGCGTTAATTTCTTCTAGAGTAGCTTGCATTTCTTCAATGTTTGCGTTTTGTTCCTGGGTACTTGCGGCTGCCTGCTGGTTGGCTGCAGTCAACTCTTTGATTGCATCTACAGAGCTAGAAGCGACATTTGACAAGGCAAGGGTTTCGCTCGTAACTTCTTTTGAACTAGTTTGTACCTGTGAGACAACATTTCTAAGTGATGCCGTCATAGTATTGATGCTTTCGGCCAATTCACCGATTTCGTCTTTCGATTTTACATGAATGTCATTTTGAGATAAATCTCCATTTGCAATATTAGCTGTTAAAACCTTAATCTTGTTGAGCGGTCTGATCAGCATTGAAATAAGCAGATACATGGCGATGCTTGAAATGGCCAGGATTACCAATGCCAGAATCCATATGCGTGTCACTTCTGCATTTATCTTTTTATTAACCTGTGTAACATCAAAGTCGACTCCGTAAAGGGCGATTACATTTCCGCTCATATTCGTTATCGGTGCGAAACCAGTTACTTTTTCACCGGTTTCAGATTGATAAACATCTGTGGTTGTCCGCTTATTATTTTTTACTGCCATAAGGGCAGCTTCATCGAAAGCCTTACCGCCTGAATACTGGGAGCCATAAGTGAACTCCTTGGTGAGCATGACGGAACTCATTGTCGGGATGGTCAACTTTTCACCATCCATGGTGACCAAGTAAAGATTATGTATTAATGGATTATCTTTTAAAATCTTGTCCATTTGTTTCTGCATGGTTGTAACACCAGGATTATTCTTGGAAGGGTTGCTGATAATTGTCTGGGCTTTCCCTGGAGTGATTTGATCTGATAATAAACTTGATATCGTATTTAATTCAGCTTCCATTGATTCAACATTGCTTTTCTTGATGACGTAAAATGCTAAAGCTGAAGTAGCCAATGCCATAATCAGCATAGAGATTACACTTAATGAAACGACTTTGATTTTCAAGCTCATATTCTTCTTTACGCGTTTTTTGTCTGGGTTCATCTTGCTAGCGCTTTTAATCGCTTTGTTTTTCATTTTTAAAAGCAATTCCTTCACTCCTCTGTTC
>NZ_JBAVFI010000742.1:0-10457 GCF_049588175.1 Mesobacillus sp. | reverse complement strand
CCTTAATCCTGTTTTGTTGACGGGATAGGATTTCATGCCCAGAGTCCATTGATTCGTCACTACACCGGATAATGGACTATGAATGCGATGATAGTGACTTGGACTAAGGTAAAAGACCATAAAGGTACCCTGCTCATACCTGGCCATCGATTCATCATTGCCCAGCATCTCTGAAATTGAATAAATCTTTCCTTTTACCTTAATTGTTCGGTCAGCCTCAATCTCTCCAATATCTTCTATTACTGCATCTACAGGGCTGACTACCGAGTCAGGATCCTCATCAATTTTCCTTGCCCCTTCCTTAAGATTTCTGATGAAGAAATCGTGCAGGCTTGGATACTCATTAATAGGTTTTTCCATTTCGTCCTGGTTAATTTTATAAGTCTTTGCAAATGAAGAAACAATCCGTTTGCTGCTTGGTGATTTTGCAAACCTCTGCAAAATATCAGAGGACCACTTTCCGTTTGTCAATTCGATGAGCAAGCGATAAATACTTTGAATCAATGATAATACCTCCGATTTATTAAAAGTATCTTTACGAAAAAGCATAATCGGCTTAGAATTATATATTATTATATAATAACCCAAGGTGCTAGTTCTCTTTACATGAGCCACTTTTCGTTAAGGCATTTTCGCAAGGTTTGCAGTTATCCGGAAATAGATGAACCCTGACTTTTTTCAAGACTTCGGGCATCTTTTGGGAGATAACGATATTTAAACATGCCTTCTAGCTATAAAAGCAACAAAATTATCGAAAAGATCCTTAACTGTGCGGCTCTTCAACAAGAATGATCGGTGCTGAATTTTCAGTTTCAGGTCCTTGATAAGGGAGTCTAACATCAATGCAGGAAAAGAGTATGAACTTTTACACAAATAAGATTTATGCCTGCAATGTTGGGAAAATAGTCTTCCTTAGAGGAGTGAAATGCATGTTTTTACAAGATGTATTGGACTTAACGGTCAAGAAATTAAAATCCCAGACTGCCAATGTTCTGACGCTGGCCAATCTTTCCTTAGGCGGTTTTGCGATCATTGTTGGCATCAATGGCAACTTGGATCTAAGTCTCTTGCTTATCTTCATCGCTGCGCTGGCAGACCGTTTTGACGGAATGGTTGCCAGAAAGCTGAATATTGAATCCGAATTGGGGAAGCAATTGGATTCCATGAGTGATATTATATCATTTGGCGTAGCACCTGCACTATTAATATATCAAGGGATTTTATCTGACTACGGAGCACCAGGCTCATTTTTTATCGTTTTTTACATCGGCTGCGGGGCATTCCGCCTGGCGAGGTTCAACATTTCTGAAAATAATGGTTATTTCACAGGACTGCCAATCACAGCTGCAGGCGTCCTTGCTACCTTAAGTTTTCTTGCCATTCCATTTGTGCCTTCACAAACCTTTATATTTATCATGATGATTCTCAGCTTTTTAATGGTTAGTCCTTTTAAGCTGAAAAAAGTATAAAAAACCCAGCCTCAGTAAGGCTGGGTTTTTGCTTGGAGCTATCTATTCTACCAATTTCAGCTCACAGCTTCTTTTAGGGCACGAAGATTCTACGATTCCTTTTCGAAGACTAAGAAGCATCAATATACCTACTCAGTTAAAGCCAGAAATTCTTCAACATCCTCTACACACATGCGTACTGCCTTCTCCCAGAAGTCCTTTTTCGTTAAATCGACATTTAAATGTTTTTGTGCCAGTTCTTCCACTGGCATTGAGGCTGAATCCTTCAGCAGGGCGATGTATTTCTCTTCATAACCCCGGCCTTCTTCCTGGGCCATCGCATAAATGCCGAGTGAAAATAAATAACCGAATGTATATGGGAAGTTATAGAACGGAACTCCGGTAATGTAAAAGTGGAGCTTGGAGGCCCAGAATAGCGGATGATATTCTTCAAGCGCTCCTCCGTATGCTTCTGTCTGTGCATCCTTCATCAACTCATTGAGTCGCTCTGCATTAACTACACCTTGCTTTCTTTCTTCATAAAATCTTGTTTCAAATAAGAACCTTGCATGAATATTCATGAGCAGTGCTACCGAACGCTGGATTTTATCCTCTAATAGACTAATTTTCTCTTCTTTTGATGTTGAGTTTTTTAGAGAAGCGTCCGAAACGATCATCTCAGCAAATGTTGATGCTGTTTCAGCAACATTCATTGCATAGTTGCGGTTCAATAAGTGAAGGTCCCTCATAGCGTAGGTATGGAATCCATGACCTAGCTCATGTGCAAGTGTCGATACATTCGATGGAGTACCAGAGTATGTCATGAAAATTCGGGACTGGCTGCTTTCAGGGAAGAACGTATGGAATCCGCCCGGCGCTTTTCCAGGACGGTCCTCTGCTTCAATCCAATTGTTCTCAAAAGCCATTTTTGCGAAGTCAGCCATTTCCTTGCCAAACTGGGCAAAATTATCAACGATAAAGTCTGCCCCTTCCTGATAGGACAATTTCGACTCCGTGCTTCCAATCGGGGCATCAAGGTCGTACCAGCTTAACTTTTCCAGACCCAGAAGCTTCGCTTTCCGATTAAGGAACTGTACAAATGGCACTTTATGATCTGAAATAACTTCCCACATTGCATTCAGTGTTTCTTTTTGCATCCTGTTAATATCAAGAGGTTCTTTTAACACATCATCCCAGCCCCGAAGCTTATACACATTCAATCTAAAGCCCGCCAGATGGTTCAAGTTTTTAGAAAAGAAATCTTCCTTCTCTCCCCAGGCATTTTCCCACTCTGTGAAAATTCCCTTCCTGACAGAACGGTCTGTATCAGATAGCTTATTAGCAGCCTGACCAACTGATAAATCCCCATCTTTATATTTAATTTTTGTGTTGCTTACAAGCAAGTCGTACAGCTGCCCCCATCCATGGTAGCCATCTACACTTAGAGCATTAATAGCGGATTCTTCTTCTCCGGAGAGCTTTTCGGCAGCACGCTCACGACGTTCAGTCAATACAAAGCTTAACTCATTTAAGAGGCCTGATTTTACAAGTTCTTCCCAAACCTCTGGAGAAAAACCAGCAAGCTTTTGGTCAAAAGCAGTCAGTGCGTTCTGGAGTGATGCGCTTAGTTCAGTCACAGTTGCCCTTAATTGGTTCGCTTTTTTATCTTGAGTATTCTGTGCCTGTAAACAGCTTACGAATGCTCCAGCCTGTCTGACCTTTCTGGCAGCACCATCAAACATCTCGACAAGGCTTGTCAGTCGCGCGCTCTCATCTTGATGCTCACTTGGCTGCCACTTCTCCACTTCTTTCTTAAATCCAGCTATTTCTTCAGCTGCAGCCGTCATATGGGCTGCGAATTCAGCTGAATTGCTTCCTCCTTCGAAGAAAACATCTAAATCCCAAACCTCTGAATATGTATTTGCCATCAAAATTTCCCCCTTTATTTCTATTGTTTTATTATAATGTTATTTTTCTAAAATTTCTATTTTTTCACAAGATTAGTGTATCACGGTTGGTCAAGCAACAAAAACAAGGCTTAGCCTGAAACGGCATAAGCCTTGTTTGTTTATTATGAACAAAAATACCACCAGCCGCCGAAGATGAGGACGATAACTAACAGGATGATAAATAGGGCAAACCATGCACCATTACCGCCGTAGTAACCAGGATAGCCTCCATATGGCACTGGATATGACCCAGAACAACAGTATCCGTATGGCATACTTTCACACTCCTTTTCTGTATCCTATTATCAACATATGGGATGCTGTCCATATTGGTTTGGGCACTTCCAATATTTCTTCTAGCAGTTTTCAAAAGGTTCATTTCTAACTATGATATGAAAAATAATGCACAATTTCTTCATACTTATCATGTAAAATTGACTCAATCACTTTTTAGCAAGGAGTCATGTTAATGGAGACCATTCTTCTCGTTGATGATGAAACACGGATGCTTGACCTGCTCTCGCTGTACCTTACTCCACTTGGATATAAGTGCGTCAAACATACTTCTGCCCTGGATGCAATAAGTTACCTTGATGAAAATCATGCTGATATCATCCTGCTCGATGTCATGATGCCAGAGATGGATGGCTGGGAGGCGTGCAGGGAAATCCGCAAGCATTGGGATATTCCAGTTATAATGCTAACAGCAAGGAGCGAAAAGCCCGATATCGTAAAGGGGCTGAAAATCGGTGCGGATGATTATGTAACAAAGCCATTTGATGAAGATGAGCTGATTGCTAGGATTGAAGCCGTGCTCCGGAGGAACTCAGGAAAAAGTCCAATTCTCAGTTTCAAAGGCTTGAATCTGAACATGGATTCTTACGATCTGCAGTATAATGGGATTTCCATTCCCCTGACTCCGAAGGAATTTTCCCTTCTTAATCTTTTTTTACAGAATCGGAATAAGGTGTTTACAAGAGAACATTTAATTTCAAATATATGGGGATATGGTGTTGCTACTGAAGACCGGACAATTGATTCACATGTGCGAAATTTAAGGGAAAAGCTGCGGAAAGCCGGATTTAGCGCAGATGATTATTTGATCACCGTATGGGGCGTAGGTTATAAATGGCTTGAAAAAGCAGATAGTTAGTTTAAAAAGGTTTCATTCATATTTCTCCGGATAAAAAGACATAATAGTGACGTTAAGTTAGACAGGAGGAATATAAATGGAAAATCTATATGAAAAACTAGGTGGACAGGATGCAATCACTAAAGTGGTAGATGTTTTCTACGAAAAGGTCTTGGCTGACGAAACGGTTAACCAATTCTTTAGAGATACAGACATGGACAAACAGCGCCGTCACCAATCTCTATTTATTAGCTGGGCATTAGGCGGACCCAATCAGTATTCAGGAAGAAGCATGGAGCTGGCACATAAAGGAATGAACCTTAATGATGAACATTTTGGTGCGATTGCCAATCATCTGGCTGCAAGCCTGAGGGAGTTCAACGTATCTGATCAGGATATTAATGTAGTATTAGACAAGCTGACTACGATGAAAAATGATATCCTGTATAAATAGAAAACTTGATAGCCATACCAAACAAAAGGAGAGGTTATTCCTCTCCTTTTCTCCTTGCAGATAAAAATTTACTTCAATAATGCATTATTTGTTCAATTCTTTTGGCAGATTCTGAAGGAATGTAAGCATTAGAGTCAAGCCTTCTCTTGTGTCTTTTTGTGTCACTGCCTTCATCATCTGCATTGAGGACATAGGCGCTTTTCCTCTTGTGTCTTCTTGAGCATTATGGAATGCAGTAACCATACCTTCGACAAGGTCAATTGCGCCAAGCTGTACGAATGTATCTGCAAGTTCCACGCCTTTAATCGCCTTCTCAACCATGTCTGTAACCATCGGTCCAGTCATGGCACCTTTCATCGCTGCAGCCATGTCAGCAAGCTGAATCAATGACTTCAGCACTCCTGTTTCTTCCATGCGCTTTACTTCCATTAATGTACGCTCAAGATTTTCAGCTACTTCTGGTAATGTTCTCAAAAGAGAAAGAGTTTCCGGCTGAAGAAGATCATCAGCCATCTCAACCATCTTCACGCCCGTTTCAGCGATCGTGGAAACCATTTCACCTGTAACTGCGTTCAGTGCTGCATCTGTAAAGCCTACGAGTTTATGTGGTGCATTTTTGTGTGCTTGAGGTGTTTCTGTAGCCATATTAATCACCCCTTCTATAAAATCCCTCTGGCATTTAACCAGTATAGCTCGTTATAAACGGCTTTGAACCAGTGCAGCAAATCAGAGGTAGCTGCTGGCTGCGGTGGGTTATTGTAATCAAAGGTAATCATGCTGGCATCCTCAAGGCTGTTTTCAAGGAAACACGCTACCTTACCGTTGTATACAGCTGTCTCTGGACGTCCGCTAAGCCGGCTCAAAATGTTTGCAACAAGAGATTCTGATTGATAATGCGCTGTCGACCCTGCCTTGCTGATCGGAAGATTAGTTGCATCCCCAATAACATAAACATCATCCTGCCCAAGCATCTTCAATGTTGTGCGGTTTGTTGGAATAAATCCGGATTCATCACCAATACCTGACTCGATTACCGCTTTTGCTCCAGTATGGGCCGGGATCGTGATAAGCATGTCATATTCATGTTCCTCGCCATCCATCGTGATGGCAACTTTCCGCTTCGGATCCACTTCTTCAAGGTTGAAGAATGTTTCGTATTTTATATCTCTCTTGTCAAATTCAGGCTGAGCCCATTCAGCTACTGGCACTAAAGAATGGATTCGGCCGATTGGATAGGCATATTTAATCTCAATATCTTTGCGTCTGCCATTCTTTCGGTAATAGTCATCGAGCATCAACGCAAGTTCAAGCGGCGCAGCGGGACATTTGTGAGGAACATCAATGGTGATGAGTATTTTCCCCTTTTCCATTGCAGCAAGGTCATCTCGGAGACGTTCAGCACCTTCTAGCGTATAGAAGTTATGAGCTCCTTCCCTTAAACCTGGAACACTGTCAAAGTCCGGATGCGATCCAGTTGCGATTACCAAATAATCATATTGATACTGCTTCTTTCCTGACTTAACAACCTTGTTCTCAGTATCTATTTTTTCAACATCATCATAAACAAGATTTACATTCCTGTGTACAAGAGTCTCCTGTTTTCTGATGAAATGCTCGGATGGTTTTTCATTGAAAGCAATAAACAAGTAACCTGGCTGGTAAATGTGCTTTTCTGTATTTGAAATCAGTGTGATTTCTACTGCACTTTTTTTCACATCTTCTCCAAGCTGGCGGGCAAGCCTGTTAGCAACCATAGTACCCGCACTGCCTGCTCCTAGAACCACAATTCTCTTTGTCATTTGATTCACACCTTTTTAATGAAGTCGTTGAGGCAGGCTGTTTTTCATATCCGGCTATTAAAGAGCCACATGATCAGAGCCTATCTGTAAAATTATTTCGCTTTTCTTACTGCGATTCTAAATTCATCGCCTTCATTTTCTGAGTAAGCAATTTCGTGGCCCATCTTGTTAACCCACTCAGGGATATCAACTGCTGAACCTTTATCGGTAGAGATTACTTCAACTACATCTCCTACCTGCGCTTTCTTTATCCCCTTTACTAATTCCATTAATGGACCAGGGCAATATGCTCCTCTAGCATCGATAGATTTAGTTACAATAACATCACTCATGATTTTTTCCTCCTGGATAGTTGAGATTTATGATAAAATAATAAAAGATTTTTTATTTTCGCATGAAGGGGAAAAGGATGATAGGCCTGCACGCCATATCGCTTTTTCCTGCTTCACCAGCTTACATCGTAATAACTGTAGCTCCCTGAGTCATTCCCAGGAATTTGGTTACCCCAATCACTCCATCAAACACATCGACCATGTCTTCTTCTTTCCAATCCATAATATCCATTGCAAGCGCACAGCCATAAATGTTGAGTTCTCCCATGTCTTTTCCTTCCTGCAAAAGTGCATCAAACAATGGGATTTTCTTTGCGAGCATTTCCTTACCAATCGTTCCAGTAATGAAATCATTATTTTCAAAGCTGTCTTTTCGGAAAGATTTCAAAGCATTCATTGTGACAAAAACGTTCACAGTCATCCCTGACATTGAAGCAACTGATCCTACAAGTGCTCCAGCGTGAAGCTTTTCAAGATCTTCAGATAATAAAATAACCGCTAAAGATGGGGCTTGCTGTTCCATAATTTATTTCCTCCTAAGAGATCGTATATTTACCTTACACACTAATTATACCTATACCCCTATTGATATGTCTGTTTCTGTTATGTGAACGTTTTTCATCTAAAAAGTGACAAAACAAGCCTTAGACAGAGATAACTATTGCTTTTCTCGATAACATTTATGGTTTAAATTTCCAAAATAAATTATTTGGTCGGACAGACACAATCTTGCCCGTCTTCTCATAGGAATTTAGTATAGGCGAAAGCCTTAATAAGCGGGGGTGGAAACATGTCTGGCATTCTAACAGCGCTCGGCTATCTAGTTAAAGAAGTTATTCTTCTTGTTTCATATGTTAAAAACAATGCATTTCCTCAACCGTTATCTGCAAGTGACGAACGAAAGTATTTAAGGTTGATGGCAAATGGTGATCCACACGCACGTAATATGCTGATTGAGCACAATCTCAGGCTAGTCGCTCATATTGTTAAAAAATTTGAAAATACTGGCGAAGATTCAGAGGATTTAATTTCAATAGGAACAATCGGACTAATCAAGGCCATAGAAAGTTATTCTGAAGGGAAAGGCACAAAACTGGCAACCTATGCAGCGCGGTGTATCGAAAATGAGATATTAATGCATTTGCGCGCCTTAAAAAAGACTAAGAAGGATGTTTCCTTGCATGATCCGATCGGTCAAGACAAGGAAGGGAATGAAATTTCATTGATTGATGTCCTGAAGTCTGAATCTGAGGATGTAATTGACACCATTCAGTTGAATATGGAACTTGAAAAAGTAAAGGAATATATCGATGTCCTCGATGAGCGTGAAAAAGAGGTAATCGTTGGCCGATTCGGCCTTGATTTAAAAAAGGAAAAAACACAGCGGGAAATAGCCAAAGAATTGGGGATATCCAGAAGTTATGTATCACGGATTGAAAAAAGAGCATTGATGAAAATGTTTCATGAATTTTACCGGGCTGAGAAAGAAAAGAAAAAGAATAAAGGACAGTAGCAGTTTGAACGGAACATTGACTCCGTTCTTTTCTGCCTTTGGAAACTCCATTAAATAATTCAACCTAACTGCAGGCAGTTCCATCTTCTAATATAAAAGAGCATCAGCCGCACTGGCTGATGCTCTTTTCTCCACTTATTCCACAGTGACTTCTGCCGCTACGATCAAACCAACAGCGCCGCAGATAACCAATCCCATGACGATTAAGAACATGCTCCACACCCCTTTATGCTTCTCCCATGTTTACTCCAAATTTAACATATAAATACGGTGTATAAAGGGTCTGGATGTGAACAATTTGTTACTAATCATTGGATTTCTTTTTCTTAAAAATAAGCGTTAACAGCAATATATGCAATGACATAAGATTTCCTCCCAACTCAGGTTGTTAGGTGGTATCTTTCTCCACCCATAAGCTAGCCAGTCTTCTTTGAATTATATAAATCATCTTCTCTCCACCTTTCTTAGTTTATTATTTCAAATGAATTAAAACGGTCGGATCATTGCCTGGCGGCTTCTGTTTTCTTCAATCATTTTTTCAATCATTTCATTATGGCGAATTTCTTCCATAGACATTTTACGTTTGTTGATCGTTATCGTAAAAAACAAGATATTTAGAGTCATTATTTAGTCACTTCCTTTAAAACGGGCGCATCATTGCTTGCCGGCTTTTGTTTTCTTCCATCATTTTTTCAACCATCTCATTATGGCGAATTTCTTCTAAACTTATTTTGCGTTTGTTAATCGTAATCGTGAAAAATAAGACATTTAGGGTCATTATTTACTCACCTCCTTTAAAACGGGCGCATCATTGCCTGTCGGCTTCTGTTTTCTTCCATCATTTTTTCAACCATTTCGTTATGGTGAATTTCTTCTAAACTCATTTTGCGTTTGTTAATCGTAATCGTGAAAAATAAGATACTTAGGGTCATGATCTAGTCACCTCTTTCTAATGTCGAGTTCCAGTGTCAAGCCGCTTTGACTTCTAAGCGCACCACAAAAAGCCGCAAGGAAGTATCCCCCTGCGGCGTAAATAGGCATAGAAAAGCCGCAGGGCACGATTCTCCCTGCGGCATGGATGTATTAGTTGTTAAAAACAGCTTAAATAATCCAGTCCGATCCGGTCGAATGTGTATTACTGTATGAAGTTTTTGAGATTTTCAAATATCCAATCATGATCATATCACTCGACCTCCTTCAAGATTATTTCGCTTACATTGGTAAGTATATCCACTTACTAATGATTTGTAAACCTTTTCTGTGGTCTTTTTTTCCAAAAAGTATTCGCCAAAAATCGTCAATGTGCAAAAATAGCCAAAATAAAAAACGCCCAAAAAATGGACGTTTACTTTTTCATTAACATTTCTTGGCCTTCTTCTGATTCAATCAACTGGCTTCGGCATTTTTTTGCGATTGCAAAGAATATGATAGAGCCAGCAAGAAATACCATGGAAGCTCCTGTTGCTATATAAATATCTGTCATGACTTTTGTTTCTGACGGAATAATAGTACCTAAATAAAAAAACACGCCGACTGTCAATAGGACTGTAGCGAACTGTTTATAATCAACCATTTTTTCATAGATGTGCTTAATGTTCATTTCCATCACCTGCATAATTTGTCTTAACCACAACCCTACTTTAACATATTTAAACCATTATTCAGTATGTAAATTTTGGAAGATGGATCATCCCGAATATTAATGGAATGTTCTCGTATAAAAAAGTCCCTTATTTTAAAAGGGACTCAGCTTGTCGCCAAAGATATAGACCACAGACAAGTTATTGAAACCCTGTTGATTGGAGTGGAAGGCGCGTAGACTCCTGCGGG
>NZ_JBAVFI010000741.1:0-3040 GCF_049588175.1 Mesobacillus sp. | reverse complement strand
CGTTTCAAGGAGGTTATTTTTCATGGAAGAGAAAAAAGGTAAAAATATCGGTTTCAATATTATTAAAAATGATCCGATGGACGGCCATAAGGGCTTCGGAAAGAGCGCTCTTACTTTAGATAATGTTTCGCCGGTCATCATTGATGTTGAAGCTGGTGAAGCAACGGTAGATGTCGGTGCGATGCATGCACGAAGTGTGGTGGAGAAGGGGATCAAGTTTCTCCCGGACCGCAATGAAGTTCCGGATGCCAAGTTGTATTGGGTTGTCTGGGTGACGATTGACAGGAAGGAAGAGGGTCCGTATTATGCTGGAGTTACAGCGTGCGACATGACCGTCAATCGTGAAATTCGCCGCGGCTATAAATTGCTGCCTGAGCATGTGAACCGTCTTGATAAGTCGATTAAGCGCCATATTATTGTCGACCATATGGATGACAAATCCAAAACAATTCTTGCTGATTATTTGAAAAATCATGATGCTGGTATGTGGGAAAGATCATCTGAGCAATTAAAGGCTGATTTGTCCGCAGAGTAAGGGCTTCTTCTAACATAACTTAAGGGAGATTTATCACTTGGATAAATCTCCCTTAAATTTGTCGAAATTGTGACATTTTTTCTAGTTAACAATATCTGGCTTGCTCACTTTGAATAAAAAAAGTAAACTTATAACAGCGTAAAAACACATTTTATGCTAGGACGAGAAAAACCCCGGGAGCTTGCTTCCGGGGTTTTTCTTTGGTTTAAGGCCTTTTTTGGCGATTATTGTCGTTGACAAGGTATGGTAGACAGATACTTAGTTTCCGAATAGACGCTTATACCAAGGTTTCTTTTCTTTTTTCTTTTGTGGTTTTTCTTCTTTAAACTCTACGTCATCGAGATGGTCTGTGCAATATTCTGTTGGCTCAGTGCCGGTCTGGTAGTAAGTGAGTCGTTTAACTGGGCAGCCATCGGCAGCGAGCTTTCCGTTGGCAGGGTCGACATACACAGCGACTGTGCCTTTTGCAGCTTTGAATTTCTTCGCAGGCTCATTGTCGAGTGCTTTTTCCATGAAATCCAGCCAAATATTCTTTGCGTATGATTTTTCCACTGGCAGCTCAATTGGCTTGCCTTTGTCGTACCCAGTCCATACTGCCGAGACGAGCTGGGGGGTGTAGCCAATCATCCAGCTGTCGGTTTCGGTAGTTCCTGATTTTGCCGCATATGGACGTGTCATTTTCTTGATTAGCGTGCTGCCAGTAACGGAAGCGTATCCGTTCAGCTTTTTATCAAAAATTCCTGTCAGCATATGGGTCATGACCGATGCTGCGTCAGGCTTCAATACCTCGGCATCTTCAGGCTGATATTCATAGATAACATCCCCTCTATTGTTCTCAACCCTTTTGATCAAAATTGGCTCCACTTTTTTGCCGCCATTGGCCAGCATACTGTAGGCATTGGCCATTTCAATTACCCTCACCCCTGATGTACCAAGAGCAAGCGAAGGAACCTTTGCCATTTTCGTTGTGATGCCAAATCGTTTGGCGGTTTCGATCAAGGTTTCCTCACCAAGGAAGAGATGTGTTTTCACTGCATAGACGTTATCCGACAGTGCTAATGCCTGGGCCATAGTGATATCAGCGTTTGCATATTTGTTATTAAAATTGTGCGGTGTGTATTCAGTGCGATCGTCATCAAACTTGAATGTTGTCAGCTGGCTCTTCATGGTCGATGATGGTGTGAAGCCATTTTCAAGGGCAGCATAATAGAGCAGCGGTTTCATCGTAGAGCCCGGCTGCCTGACTGCCTGGACGGCGCGGTTAAATGGGCTTTCCTCGTAATTTCTTCCGCCAACAAGCGCCTTGACATACCCGTTTTTCGGGTTCATGGCCACAAACCCGGCCTGGATTTCTGAGTCAGATGAAATCATGTTGCTGATTGTTTTTTCAGCGATTTCCTGCTGCTCCAGGTTAAGAGTTGTATATACCTTCAATCCACCGAGGGAGATTGTGCGGTCATCGAAATTCAATGATTTTTTCAGGGCGTTCCTAACAGCATCCTGGAAATAAGGTGCCGAGCCAAGCTGGTCATTCTGGTGTTTGCCGACAAGCTGCAGGTTCTCTATTTTTGCTTTTTCAGCCGTCAGTTCATCTATGAACCCGTTTGCCTTCATTGTGTAAAGGACCGTCTGCTGGCGCTGTTTTGCTTTTTCCATGGAAGCAAAAGGCGAATAAATGTTAGGGCCTTTCGGGATTCCGGCAAGCATGGAAGCTTCCGCCAGAGATAAATCCTTCGCGTCTTTGCCAAAATAATAACGGCTTGCAGCCTGGACACCATATGCACCATTGCCATAATAAATTGTATTTAAATAACCTTCGAGGATCTCATCCTTCGAATAATTCATTTCAAGCCGTAATGTATAGAACGCTTCAACCGCTTTGCGCTTCCATGTTTTTTCATGGGCAAGGTACAGGTTCCGTGCGTATTGCTGGGTAATCGTGCTAGCTCCCTGAACCTTTGACATCGCCTTTACGTCAGCGAGTGCTGCCCCGGCAATCCGTTTATAATCAAAGCCGTTATGAGCAAAAAAGCTTTTATCTTCTATAGATATCGTTGCGTCAATCAGATGCGGTGAGATATCTTTTAACGAAACCCAATAACGCTTCTGTCCAGAATTGCTCTCGCCGATGACTGTGCCGTCGTCGGAAAAGTATAAGGTAGACTGTGGTACAGCTAATTCAGGAGGACCCTGCAGCTTAGCGTAACCAATCAGAGAAAAGTAGACGATAGTGGCTAACGCCAAGCCCGCAAGCCCAATAAAGATCAATGCCCGCAAATATTTAATTGTTTTGCGAAACCGCTGGTCGGTCATCAGCTCCATGCTGCTTTCCTCCTCAAAAAGATAGATACTATCAGTATGAAAGAAAATAGCAGCTTTTAAACATTTAAAAAGCCGAGAATTAAATTTTACTTGCAATTTTGCTAGATTCAACTATACTTTTTCTGATGTTTGTATTTGTGATGTTGGGGAAGTATAAAACTAAATATGCAAGCGATTCATTTT
>NZ_JBAVFI010000740.1:0-3365 GCF_049588175.1 Mesobacillus sp. | reverse complement strand
GGTAAAGGAACTTCTACGTAAGTGACTCTTCTTGTGAACTATTCTGCCTTGTATGATAGTGTAGTAGATAAAGATATTAACATAAGAATGTTCCCTATCCGTAATATTATGCCAATCCTTTATTCTCAAATCAATCTGAAAACCGCACTTAAATAAGAAGGATTTGTGACATTTATATCGAATATTAAAATGATTAAATATATTCGAATAGTAATTGGAGGGATATCACATGATTAAAAAGGTCGATCATATCGGAATTGCTGTCAAATCTCTTGAGCATGCCCTCCCATTTTATACTGATGTGCTGAAGCTGCCATTGATTGGGATTGAGGAAGTAGACAGCGAAAAAGTAAAAGTGGCTTTCCTTAAAGCTGGAGAAACGAAGCTAGAACTTTTGGAACCGATTTCAGAGGAAAGTGCCATTGCGAAGTTTATTGAAAAGCGCGGAGAAGGCATCCACCATGTTGCATTGGGTGTAGAATCCATCCAGGAGCGTATTAATGACATGAAAGAAAATGGCATCAGAATGATCCAAGATGCTCCCAAAAAAGGAGCGGGAGGAGCCCTGGTAGCTTTTATGCACCCGAAATCAACAGGAAGTATTTTATATGAACTTTGTGAGAAAGACAGGGAGGCTGAAAAAAATGCCTGATATATATGAAAAGATCAATGAACTATATGATCGCCGCAGGGAAATAGAACTTGGGGGCGGAGATGAGCGGATTGAAAAGCAGCATGAAAAAGGCAAGCTGACTGCCCGTGAAAGAATCGAGCTGCTTGTTGATCCTGGAACCTTTGTTGAATTAAATCCGTTCATCCAGCATCGCAGCACTGATTTTGGACTGGAGAACCAAAAAGGCCCTGGAGATGGTGTTGTAACAGGTTATGGTAAAGTGAGCGGCCGTCCAATCTATTTGTTCTCCCAAGACTTCACTGTATTTGGTGGAGCACTTGGTGAAATGCATGCAAAAAAAATTGCGAATGTAATGGATTTGGCTGCTAAAAATGGAGCGCCATTTGTTGGCCTGAATGATTCCGGTGGAGCAAGGATCCAGGAAGGGGTTGTATCTCTTGATGGATATGGGCAGATATTTTATCGTAATTCCATCTATTCAGGAGTCATTCCGCAAATTTCCGTCATTATGGGTCCATGTGCAGGCGGAGCAGTATACTCGCCTGCAATCACGGATTTTGTGTTCATGGTCGAGAAAACAAGCCAAATGTTCATCACAGGTCCCAAGGTTATTGAAACTGTTACAGGGGAAAAAATCTCAGCTGAGGATTTAGGCGGAGCAATTGTGCATAATACAATCAGCGGAAATGCCCATTTCCATGGACAATCCGAAGAAGAAACACTTAAGCAGGTTAGACTTCTGTTAAGCTATTTGCCGCAAAGCTATGAAGAAAAGCCGCCTCGCCTTGAAGCCGATTCCAAGGATGATTACCGTCCCGATTTAACCGATATAGTTCCTTTTGATGCCGTCAGACCCTATGATGTCCGCAAGGTAATTGAGCAGGTGGTTGATAATGGAAGTTTCCTGGAAATACAAAAGGATTTTGCGAAAAACATTGTCATTGGCCTCGCTCGGATTAAAGGTGAGGTAGTTGGTCTTGTTTGCAACCAGCCAAAGGTAATGGCAGGCGGACTAGATATCGATTCATCCGACAAGGCATCAAGGTTTATTCGTTTCTGTGATTCATTCAACATCCCTATCATTACATTTGAAGATGTTACTGGATTTTTCCCTGGAATTAAGCAGGAGCACGGCGGGATCATTCGCCATGGTGCGAAAATCCTTTATGCATATTCAGAAGCAACGGTTCCAAAGCTTACGGTCATTTTACGTAAAGCATATGGCGGTGCTTATGTGGCTCTTAACAGTAAGTCCATTGGTGCTGACCTTGTTTTTGCATGGCCAAATGCCGAAATCGCTGTCATGGGTCCACAAGGAGCGGCCAATATCATTTTTGCGAAGGAAATTCAGAACAGTGATAATCCAGAGCAGACAAGGCAGCAGAAGATAGATGAATATCGTGAAAAATTCGCGAATCCTTATGTAGCAGCAAGCCAGGGTATGGTGGATGACGTAATCGACCCTCGCGATACAAGGATCAAGTTGATTCAGGCGCTAGAAATGCTTCGCACCAAGAAAGAGGACAGACCGGGCAAGAAACACGGAAATATCCCGCTCTAATATTTTGTATTTGCTGTTGTAATTCATTTAACTGTATACTCAAATAGTATATACATAATTGGAGGTCGGCTTAAATGATAAATAACGAACGTTTATTGAATGAGTTCTTGGAGCTAGTCCAAATTGACTCTGAAACGAAATACGAAACTGAAATTGCCCGCGTCTTGAAGCAAAAATTCACTGATTTAGGACTTGAGGTAATCGAGGATGATACAACTGCTGTGACAGGTCATGGAGCGGGTAACCTGATTTGTACATTGAATGGCACAAAGGAGGGAGTAGATACAATCTACTTTACTTCTCATATGGATACTGTCATTCCTGCCAAAGGCGTGAAGCCTTCCATAAAGGACGGTTATGTTGTCACTGATGGTACAACGATTCTTGGTGCTGACGATAAAACAGGCCTTGCGGTCATGCTTGAAACAATTAGGGTTTTAAAGGAACAATCAATCCAGCATGGAACAATCCAGTTCATCATTACGGTTGGTGAAGAATCTGGACTTGTTGGAGCAAAAGCTCTGGATCCATCTTTGGTAAAAGCAAAATACGGATACGCGCTTGACAGTGATGGCAAGGTAGGCAATATTATTGTTGCTGCGCCAACACAAGCAAAAGTTGCCGCTGTAATCCATGGAAAAACAGCTCATGCAGGGGTTGCTCCTGAAAAGGGTGTGTCTGCCATTACGATTGCTGCAAAGGCTGTGGCAAGAATGCCGTTAGGTCGTATCGACGAGGAAACGACTGCAAATATTGGTCGTTTCCAGGGTGGAACACAAACGAATATCGTATGTGACCATGTTGAAATACTTGCTGAAGCTCGTTCGTTGATTCCTGAAAAGATGGAAGCTCAGGTCAAGAAAATGAAAGAAGCATTTGAATCTGCTGCACAAGAAATGGGCGGCAAAGCAGATGTCGATGTTCAAGTGATGTATCCGGGCTTTAAATTCGGCGAAGGCGATCTAGTTGTTGAACTTGCAAGAAAAGCAGCTGCGAAAATCGGCAGAAGCTGTGAATTGTTACACAGTGGCGGCGGAAGCGATGCGAATGTTATCGCCGGTTTCGGAATCCCAACCGTTAACCTGGCTGTAGGCTACGAAGAAATCCACACAACAAATGAAAGAATGCCAATCGAAGAGCTAGGAAAGCTTGGAGAGATGGTCATTGCTT
>NZ_JBAVFI010000739.1:0-3347 GCF_049588175.1 Mesobacillus sp. | reverse complement strand
TGGTGACACTGAGCAACTTCAACAAATAAAGGTAGTAGATAGTAAAGGTGAAGAACATACAATTGAATTAAGTGTTAAATCAACAGGTACTTCAGGTGAATGGGAAGTTACACTTCAGGATAGGGCTAAAAGTTCTTTAACTGATATGGTCATTACAATAAAAGATGGGGCGGTTTCTCAACAAGCTGGTACGTTATCTGTTGATAATGGAACCACTAACGGAGAGCAAATTCCCCTGACTATTTCACTTGGTAACGTCACTTCTAAGGCTGGGAACTTGAATGCGTTATTCGCACCTAACGGAACAACTCAAGGAGCGATAGAAAGCTTCAGCATTGGTCAAACTGGTGAAATCAGCGGTGTCTTCTCTAACGGAAGAGTTGAAACTCTTGGTGTACTTGCTCTAGGAAAATTCAGTAACGCAGCAGGCCTAAGCAAAGTAGGCAATAACATGTTCCAAGACTCCGTAAACTCAGGTACTGCAAATATTGGTACTCCTGGAGACGGCTATGGAACAATCGCTTCAGGTGCACTCGAAATGTCAAACGTAGACCTTTCAGAGGAATTCACTGAAATGATTACAGCACAACGTGGCTTCCAGGCAAATACAAGAATTATCACGACATCTGATGAAATTCTTCAAGAGCTTATCAACTTAAAACGATAGATTAAGAGAGGAGCAGGGCTGAGAGCATAACGCTTTTAGCCCCTGTGATTTATAGTGATAAAGGTAACGAAGTTAAATGGGAAAACGTTTAGAATTAATCCGCTCTTGATTGAGACTGTTGAATCCTTCCCTGATACGACGATCATGCTGACTAACGGCAGGAAATACGTAGTTAAGGAAAGCGAATCGCAGGTTAGCACTTTAATAAAGGAATTTTTTCAGATTGTCGGCCTTCTTGGAAGGCGTACTTTGGAGGAACATGAAGATGAAGAATAATAAACTTGTTATGATTATGCTGGTCATGCTTGTAGCAATCATGCTGGTTGGTACGATTGCTGTTGTCGCTGTAATGAAACTGACTGGCGATGAAGGAAAAAAAGAACCAACTATCGATGAAGTGTTAGAAGCATCAGTAGATATTCCAGAAGTAACGACAAACCTGGCTTCAAATGATTTTATTAAAATATCTTTTAAAATTGAGACAGACAGTAAAAAAGCGAAAGAAGAATTACAGAAGCGAGACTTCCAGGTAAGGAATCTCATCATTTATGAGCTGTCTGAAAAGAAATCTGAGGAACTCCAAGGTAAGGAAGGCAAGATGAAACTGGAAGAAACTCTTAAAGCAAAATTAAACGGCTTGATGCAAGAAGGCAAAATAAAGAATGTGTATATTACAGGATCTCTCCTCCAATAAGAACTTTAACTAACCAAACATATTGAAATGGAGGTGAGGGTATGTCGGGAGAGGTATTATCACAAAGCGAAATAGATGCTCTGCTTTCTGCGTTGTCAACAGGTGAGATGGATGCAGAAGAATTAAAGAAAGAGCAAGTCGAAAAGAGAGTCAAAGTTTACGATTTCAGAAGGGCGTTACGTTTTTCAAAAGACCAGATCCGCAGCCTCACAAGAATACATGAGAATTTTGCGAGATTGCTTACGACTTACTTCTCGGCGCAACTACGGACATATGTCCAAATCAGTGTTGCATCGGCTGATCAGATTCCTTATGAAGAATTCATCAGATCAATTCCGAAAATGACCATTTTGAATGTATTTGATGTTCCGCCGTTAGATGGCAGAATCCTGATGGAGGTAAATCCTAATATCGCATATGCGATGATGGACAGGATGCTAGGTGGGCGAGGTTCAAGTCATAATAAAATCGACAATCTGACAGAGATCGAAACGAAAATCATGTCTAACATGTTTGAAAAAGCTTTTGAAAATTTCCAGGAGGCCTGGGGTTCAATATCCGAAATTGATCCGCAGCTGACAGAGTTTGAAGTGAATCCGCAATTTTTGCAGATGGTTTCTCCTAATGAAACAGTAGTTGTTATTTCACTTAATACGACAATAGGCGAAGCTAGCGGAATGATCAATATGTGTATCCCACATGTGGTCCTTGAGCCGATTATGCCGATGCTGTCTGTAAAGTATTGGATGCAAACAGATAAGAAGGAAGGCTTGCCAATAGAGTATGAAGTACTGCAAAAGGAAATCCATAAGGCAGATGTCCATATCATTGCAGAAATCGGCTCTTCCGAAATTTCCATCCAGGATTTCCTGATGTTTGATATAGGGGATGTAATTGAATTAAACCAGCAGATCGACCAGCCTATGATGATAAAAATCGGTGGAATTCCAAAATTCGTCGGGCAGCCAGGAAAGATTAACAAAAAATTAGCCATTCAAGTGTTAGATACATTGAAGGGAGGAGACGATGATGGTGGGCGATGATATGTTATCACAAGACGAAATCGATGCACTTTTAAGAGGAACTTCTGAAGAAGTGAATGAAATAGAGGAGACAATTAATGTAGATGATTACTTCTCGTTTATGGAAAGAGATGCGCTAGGAGAGGTAGGCAATATTTCTTTCGGCAGCTCGGCTACAGCATTATCGACTTTATTGAATCAAAAGGTGGAAATTAACACTCCAACAGTTACTGTTGTACATAAGACTAAGCTCGAGGATGAATTTCCAGATCCCTACGTAGCAGTTCAGGTGCATTATACGGAAGGTTTTATTGGCAGTAACATGCTGGTCATTGAGCGCCAGGACGCTGCGATTATTGCGGATTTAATGCTGGGTGGGGATGGACATGATCCAAAGGACTTGCTTGATGAGATCCAGCTGAGCGCAGTACAGGAAGCGATGAACCAAATGATGGGTTCAGCGGCAACCTCGATGTCAACTGTATTCAATAAAAGAGTCGATATATCACCACCCAATATTAACCTTCTTAACGTTGCCGAAGGAGAAGGAACAGAAACGATTCCTGAAGATGATATTTTGGTCAAGGTTTCTTTTTCTTTAAAGATTGGTAGTCTGATAGATTCAAATATTATGCAGCTTCTGCCTGTCACTTTTGCGAAAAGCCTTGTTGATGAATTATTGAACCCTGGTTCTTCCCAAGTGGAAACACCAAAACAAAGTGCTCCGCAGCCGCAGCCAGAAGTACAGGCAAATATGTATACTCAACCTGAACCGCAGACAACAATCCAGCAGCAAGTATCTTACCAGCCACAGCCTGAACAGGTTTATTATCAGGCGCCTGTCCAGCAAGCTATGCCTGCTGATGCATGGAGCCACCAGCAGCCTGCTCAAACAACTGGACCTCAGCATTTTGGCAGTGTGATGACCGGTGCTCAGCCAAATGTACAGCCAGCGGTTTTCTCA
>NZ_JBAVFI010000738.1:0-2601 GCF_049588175.1 Mesobacillus sp. | reverse complement strand
GTACATCATGTACAGAATGGTGGCCTGGTATTTCTTCCAATTTCTCCAGTCTCCCCACTTCCAAGCCGCTAATCCCCATATTATCCACATGAAAAGTCGCATGTAACACCTCAACATTCCAGGTTATCCTTTTTCTGAAACTGCTTATTCGAAATTTACAAGGAGTCGGGTTAATCTCCCTTTATTAGTTGATTTCGGTCGTCAGTTTGAGGTGGCTCCTCCATCCAGGAGTTTTTTATCATGATGTTTGCACCATCTTCCGCGTATAATGCCACTTCAGGGATTAATGATGCATAAAGAAGAGCAAGATCTCTTCTTGGGCTGCCAGCCATCGATGTACCGTAGTTTCCGATTCCGGCGGCATTCATTGAGGCAACATGAAACATCATTAATTTATCGGAAAAAACTGGTTTGGTTGAGTCAGATAGGGATGAATCCCAAATCATTGGAGCTGGGAGATCTTCTTTTTTGAGTTTATCACTGAATAAATCAATATGTTTTTGAGCTATCTGTTTGCCGCGCATCATGTATTGCTTTACCTCTTTCTTTTGCGCGGTTTGAGCAAATCCAATGATGATTGTCTTCCCAATTGCGTTGGTTTGGATATTGTTGAACAGCATCGTAATCTCATGAACGGTTAAAGGTCTTACGTCTCCTAAAAATCCAGCTAGAAATTTCTGTTTTTGAACAAAATCCACTTTATCCGGAAGTGTTACATATGGAGACTTTATATATGTTCCCTGCTTTAACATCACACTTCTTGTTAAGTCCTGTAAACCAATTGAAGTTTGACTGACGCTTTTAAAAAAGTCCACAACATCTGGTCTCGTTACAAAACCCAAAGAAGCCCCGCCAGCAGCCATTCCCAGGACCGACATGTTTCTCAAGTACATTAAAACAAAAGTGTCTGAGAACAATTTTGGAGCATCTGCGCAGACATCCTGTTCAGTAAACCCAACTGGTACAGGGAATTTTTCGGTCTTGAAAAATTCTGTTAAGAAACGAATATTCTGTTTGGAGCCCTTTAAAGCAAATTCCGCAATTGGACGAACTTCCTCATCCTCTACTTTTTCTAAAAAATGTTTAATCATACATATTGAAGCAGTATCGTTTATGTATTGAGTCCACAACACCGAAATTTCAGCGGAAGTGAGGCGGATCTTAGACTTATCTTCCATCGATATACACCTACTTATTCTAATCTATATGTTAGCATTCCACATTTTTCTAGTTTTATGAGTCAATGCTGTTACTTTCTTTTAAAGAGAAGCATGGGGACGTACCTTATGCTTCTGTTAAGTAAAAGGATTTTTCACCGGATTTCAACATCAAAGTGCTGAATACCAGTTATCAAAAGGAGCAAAGGGTACGTCCCCGTGATTCCCACCCACTGAAACGAGGAGCAAAGGGTACGTCCCTGTGATTCCCACCCTCCGAAATGAGGAGCAAAGGGAACGTCCCTTTGCTTCTAAATAGCTTATGGGCTGGGTTTTTGGTATATTTGTTTGATAGGTTGATAGGTTGATAGTTATTTATTTGGCAGGAAAGCGGGAGAGATGATGGGTTTTAAAAGGAAGCAGTATGTCGGTTTGGGGCTGACGGTGTTCTTTTTGTTCCTCTTGTTGTTTACGATTCTTGTGATGATGAATTCGATCCGGGCGAATATGCTTGAGATTGTGCAGGACCGGTATTTTAAGGTGAGCGAGGTCACGGATATTCGACAGCAGCTTTACCAGAAGGACCGGGACCTTGTTCGTATCATCACGAATAATCGGGAAGCGGCTGAGTTCAAGAAGGATGCTTCAAGTGGAATAGATATCAGCCAGCGTTTAATCGAGGTGGAAACCCTTCTGAACAGGAATAAATCCAAAGTCCTGATTTCTGAAGTGAAGGAAACTTATAAAGAATACACAGCCATGGAGCGCAACATTTATAACAGGCTGGAGAATGGCGCGAGTCCTGATGAATTGCAGGCCATTTATCGAGATGAAATGGCAAACAGGGATTTATTGTTCAGCAAGATTGATGAATTCAAAAATTTCCAGGAATCGCTTATGCAAGATGCACTGGCGGAGTCAACTGGCACATATAACAATCTAGTAAAAGCGCTGATTGGTTTAATTGTATTGGCGATTATCCTGATTACAGGCGTCATGCTGTGGGTGATCAGGGATACGGTTGGGACGATCAATTCATTTACAAACGCGATTAAAAAGGTAGATTATGACGATCTATCTTCCATTCCTCGAATGAATGAAGAAGTGAAGGGTGAGTTCGGAGAGATTGCCAGAGTGTATAATGCGATGGCGGCTTCAATTGAGGACCTTACGATTAAGGAACAGAAATACACTAAGGAGATCATGGAGCAGAACTGGATTGAATCCAATTCTGCTGACATCGTAAAGCTCTACAGCAGACATTTGGATGTTTCTGCGTTGGCGGAGAATTTTATCAAGAAACTGACCCCGCTTATGGGCGGTAATTTGGGGGCTTTTTACCTGAAGGATGAATCGGCAGGCAAGCCTCATTTTAAAAAAGTGGCGGTATATGCGGATCATCAAGGAACGGCAGGGAGAGATCGCTTTGCGGAGGGTGAAGGGC
>NZ_JBAVFI010000737.1:0-1553 GCF_049588175.1 Mesobacillus sp. | reverse complement strand
ATATTACACCATCTTCTCCTGTAAATATGGTTCAGCAACTTCCTTCGAGATAATTCCCTGCTGAAGAAGCTCCTTGATGTTCATTTCTAAAGTATGCATGCCATATATCCTCGAAGTTTGCATGACGCTGATAATTTGATGGATTTTCTCATTCCTGATTAAATTCGCCACAGCAGCATTGTTGACGAGAATCTCGGTAGCACTTCTGCGTCCTTTTTTATCCACTGTAGGAAAAAGACGCTGGGAGATGACTGAGACTAGGACAGAGGCAAGCTGGATACGGACCTGAGCCTGCTGCCCTGGCGGAAATACATCTATTATTCTATTTATTGTGGCCGGCGCGCTCGAAGTATGTAATGTCCCTAATACCAAGTGTCCTGTTTCAGCAGCTGTTATCGCTGTCTGAATCGTATCCAAATCACGCATTTCTCCTACTAAGATAACATCTGGATCCTGTCGGAGAGCGGCCCTCAAGCCATTGGCGAAGTTATTTGTATCAAAGCCTATTTCACGCTGGTCAATGATGCTATTCCCGTGCTTGTGAAGGTACTCAATCGGATCCTCCAATGTGACAATATGCTTCCTCATCGTCATATTCATGTACTGAATCATCGATGCAAGTGTAGTCGATTTTCCGCTTCCCGTCGGACCCGTTACAAGTACCAATCCCTGAGGCTTTTCAGAAATTTTTTTCAAAATTTCCGGCAATTCGAGCTCTTCCAATGTAGGAATTCTGGTAGGAACAATTCGGATCGCAAGCGAAACACAGCCTCTCTGATGATATGCATTAACCCGGAATCTGGAGATGCCCGGAATACCATAGGAAAAATCAAGTTCACCCTTTGACTTGAAATGTTCCCATGATTTTTCCGGAATGACCGCTCTTGCCATTCCTTCTGTTTCATCAGGTGTAATAGGGTCAGTGCCATATCTCCTTAGGTCTCCGTTGATTCTCATGACCGGAGGAATGCCGACAGTAATATGTATATCCGATGCCTTATTTTCAAAGCCAGACCGGAGCAAATGTTCAATTTTATCCTTCATTGTTTCCCTCGCTTATTCTGTTATGGCAACCCTTAAAACTTCCTCAGTTGTGGTGAGCCCCTGTTTAACCTTCAGTAACCCATCATCAATTAGAAAGATCGTTTTGTTTCTTACCGCTATCTCCCTGAGGGTAGTTACTGGTTCCTCATTCATGATGGCTCTGCGAAGTTCATCGTCGACAGCCAACAATTCATGGATAGCAATTCGGCCGCGGTATCCTGTCATATTACATGAAGAGCAGCCTCTCCCTTTCCAAATAGTTTCGATATGAATTCCTCTTTTGGAGAAAATGTCGATTTCTCGTTTGGTCGGTGCATAGGTGTCTGCGCAATCACGGCATACTTTTCGAACAAGACGCTGGGCAACAACACCGCTTAACGAAGAGGCGACTAAAAACGGTTCGACCCCCATATCAATCATCCTAGTAACCGAGCTGAGGGCATCATTCGTATGCATCGTGCTTAAAACAAGATGACCTGTCAATGATGCTCTAACCGCGACCTCAACAG
>NZ_JBAVFI010000736.1:0-5066 GCF_049588175.1 Mesobacillus sp. | reverse complement strand
CGGATTCCTCTTCTTCACGCAGGATTGGAAGTGTACAGCATCTAAATGAACCGCCAGATTTAATGATCTCCGTTATATCAACTTCAATAACTTCAAACCCTTTACTCCGAAGTTTTTCATTGACTCCTGTGTTAACGGGGAGGCTTAAAATACGCTTGTTCCCAATAGACAGAACGTTTGTTCCAAGGGTGAATTGTTCTTCTTCCGTCACATCAATAAGTTCATATCGAGAACTGAATAATGTAATGTCCTCCTCTGTCAGCGCCTTACGGTAAATGAGCGCCACATCGGGTGATACCACATTAAAGACACAATCCAAATGAAGATATTCTGCCTTGAAATGGATTGCCTTTACTTCAAATTGCGGCAGTAATCCTTGTATATGATCCACTGCATTTTGATTTGTACGATTGCTCAGACCAATATAAATAGTATCCCGATCAATGATGACATCGCCGCCCTCGATTTGATCACCAAGTAAATTGTAGTAAGAAATCCCTTCGTCTTCGAGCCATTGCTTTAATACATCCTCTTCACCTTTACGGATATCACTTGCCATTTCTGCGACAAAAATGGTCTGACCAAGAGTAAACCCTATATCCCTTGTGAACACCTGCTCGGGAAACTTTTTATGATAGGGGAGCAATATGACCTCTGCACCGTATTTTCGGAGGGTGCTTACAAAATCATTATGCTGTTCTAATGCTCTTTCAATATGTATACCTTCATCCTTATAGTGTTTTTGCGTTTCATTGATCACCTCGCGAATCGTCATATACTGCGGTTGACACAAAATGACCTTTTTTAGCACATCATACTCATTCATTACAAACCCTTTATTATCTGCCTGGCTGTTCTGTTCCATGTTCATTCCTCCTAGTGACTTCGTTCATAGGTTTTCCGTATTTTTACTTAATCATTACTATCAAGCCAAAAGTTCGGTCAGGAATTCTTACACAATTACTGACGCTAATGAGAAAATCCCTTACGATTATGAAAAATCCAATATAAAAAAAGGAAATGAGGCACTATCGATGAAAAATCAAAATGACTTGAGTTTAGCACAATTAATTGTGCTGCTCGACGTTCTGAGGGATGAATTATATGAGGAACTGCTGAAAAGTCGAGGAAACCAGGCACAGATCATTTTAAGAAGTGTTCAAAACGAAATTACTTAAAGGAGGAATATAAAGATGTCTATGCATTTACGATCTGCCATTGAAAAACTAAAGGACCATTATATACATTATTTGATGGAAACAGGTCTTACTGATGCAACCGAAGACGATTTAAGGAAATTTACCATAACCGAATTAAAGAATTTAACAGACAACTATGGAAAATAATTTTGAATAGATAAAATTCTTTTGCCAAATTCAGTTTCATGTGAGAAAATATAACATAAAATACATTAACAAATTGAATCGTGGTGAAACATATGGCAAACGAAGCGTCCTATAAGGATAAAAAAGTGATTACAATCGGAATCGTAAAGGAGTTGACAGGCCTTTCTGAGCGGCAAATCCGATATTATGAGGAAAGAAAATTAATATTCCCCGACAGGACGCCAGGCGGCAGCCGAAAGTATTCATTTGCTGATGTTGAACAACTAGTCGAGATTGCCAATAAGATAGAAGATGGTGTCCAAACATACGAAATTCGACAGGAAATGATTCGTGAGAAGAAACGCAATGATGAAGCTGCCCATAAAAAGATGATCCAGGGTCAGCTAAATGCCCGCTTTGGAATAAAAAAATATTAATATATGAACTTTTTCATATTCTAACCCCCTTTGTGGGGTTTTTTCTATTTAAGCGGTTCTGTTAACCTTAACTGTTGATTTCCGCTCCATTCAACAGGCTTACAAATAACATTGACCTTTAACAAAGCCTTTAAGCGAAAAACATGTTAGATTTCCTTACATGTATATAGAAATCTTACAAAATACATGCGAGAATACAAATTACATTCAAGTTTTCGAAAGGGGAGCCATTATGGATACTTTATTTTTAATGAACAGTCTTTGGGTCATGATTGCCGCAGTACTTGTTATTTTAATGTTAGGAGGATTCATCCTGTTGGAAACAGGATCGACAAGGATGAAGAATGCTGGTCATATAGCTGGAAAAACGATTTTAACCTTTGGTATTTCTTCCCTCGTCTTCTGGGCGGTCGGCTATGGGTTAATATTTGGAGAAGGGAATTCAATCATTGGTTTTTCTGACTTTTTTTATTCCGGATATGATATCGAGGGCCTTAGTCTTTCTGGATCTGTTTTCTTTTTATTCCAGTTAGCTTTTGCTGGCATTTCTTTAACTATCGCTTTTGGCGGATTTGCAGAACGAGCGAAATTATCTGTATACCTGGTATTCGCACTGTTATTTTCCGTCTTAGTCTATCCCTTCATCGCACATTGGATTTGGGGTGGCGGCTGGCTAGCTGAACATGGTAAACAGGACTTTGCCGGGTCAACCGTCGTACATCTCACAGGAGCGATGGCAGCACTCGCAGCAACTATCCTATTGAAGCCTCGTATGGGAAAATTCAACAAGGACGGCTCAGCTAACAACATCGAGGGACATAACCAGGTCTTCACTGCATTAAGTGTCCTGTTGCTTTGGGTTGGCTGGTTCGGCTTTAATGCTGGGAGCACTGTTTCTGTTGACGGAGCATTCTTTGGATTTGTAGCACTTAATACTAATCTTGCAGCCGCTGCAGGAACAGTCGCAGCTATGTTGATTTCCTGGATTGTAGTCGGGAAGGCAGATGTACCCATGATGCTGAATGGAGCATTAGCTGGACTTGTAGCAATTACGGCATCATGTGCATTTGTTGATACTTGGGCTGCTGTTGTCATTGGCCTAATCGCGGGAATCCTTGTATTCTATAGCATTCGTTTCTTTGAAAGCAGAAAGATCGACGACCCTATTTTTGCATTATCAGTTCATGGTACTGCAGGGGTTTGGGGGACTTTATCAACAGGATTTTTCGCAACACCTGAGCTGGCTTCTGTTGGAAAGCCGGGGCTATTTTACGGCGGAGGTTTTGAACAATTGGGAGTCCAGGCAATGGGAGTTGCAGCATGCGCGGCATTCGCATTCGTTGTTTCATATCTTATTCTGTCAATCATGAAAGGATCAATGAAAGGGTTGCGCGTCACAGAAGAGGAAGAAATCATCGGCTTGGACATGAGCGAACATGGCAGCTACGGTTATCCTGAACTTGTTAATTCCGTCTTAGCGAAAAACGGAGAAACAGTTACAACAGGTACGGGGACCAATACCCATACCGTACAATTGAAATCACAGCAGCCCACTATAAATTAAGTGACAAACGTATAATATAACGGCGGTCCCTTTTAATGGGCCTGCCGTCTTTTCTATTTAATGGTTATCAGGGGGAAGAATGTCCGATGGAATTTACAAGTTATGATCAAATAAATGATTTTCGCTTACAGGGAATCGCACTGGCATCAAGGAACAATGACGACCTGAATAAATTTCACGACCAGATTTACGAACTTGTTATCTCTTTAGCATTAAGGCGTATGAACATGAGTTATGGCGATCCTCCCTCCCATTTTACTTTCTTTGTCATGGGAAGTGCCGGCAGATTCGAGCAATCGATTTGGAGTGACCAGGATCATGGATTAGTTTTTGAGACTAATAATGATGAATCAAAAAAA
Source organism: Mesobacillus sp. (assembly GCF_049588175.1). Lineage (GTDB taxonomy): Bacteria > Bacillota > Bacilli > Bacillales > Cytobacillaceae > Mesobacillus. Next base: position 1,381 of record NZ_JBAVFI010000736.1, on the reverse strand, counting down.
TATTTTATTAATCTAGGTCAGGAAATATCCGATGGTCTTGAACTAGCTGGGTATTCAAAGTGCTCTGGCGGAGTAATGGCAGGCAATCCATTGTGGTGCAAACCAATGACAGAATGGAAAACCCAAATCCATAAGTGGGCAGCTGACTCATCCTGGGAGTCGATCCGGTATTTATTAATTTTTGCAGATGCACGTCCACTTTACGGGGCGGCTTCTGCCCTCTCGAGTCTTAAAAAGGAATACTTATCTTCTATCAATGAAGAACACCTAATTAAAAGAATGCTGCAAAATACCATGCATTTCAAAAAGGGTGTTGGCGTCCTTGGACAGTTGCTGGTCGAAACCCATGGAACATTTTCAGGATCAATCAACCTTAAAGACACGGCCTTTTTTCCGTATGTAAATGCAGCCAGGCTCCTTGCATTAAACGAGAAAATCACAGAGAGCTCAACACTTTCAAGGTTTAATCTAATTTCACAAAAAGCGCTTCAATTAGACGAGAGCAAGTTCTTAGTGAACAATTTCTCAAGACTACTAGATTTCCGGCTGCATCATGGCAATCATTATAATTACGAAACGGGCCACTATGTAAACGGAGAAAAACTGACCAAATCTGAAAAAAAAGAGTTAAAAGAAATTTTAAAAGCTGGCGAACTGTTGTCTTTCAAAGTCAGAGGCCTGATAGAAAAGGAAAATCACAATGGGAATGAATGATATGGTGCGCTTTGTAAGACAAATGTCTGGCAAACTTGGTTCGAATATATACGCAGGATTACAGCCTCAAACGAACGCTCAGCAAATTTCATTTATCAGGCAGCTGCAAAAAGAAATGAAACAAAAAAACAGCCTCGATTGCCATTTGGATGAGGTGTCTGTTGTCGTCTTTGATCTTGAAACAACGGGATTTTTTCCTGAGAAAGGAGATAAAGTTATATCCATTGGAGCAGTCAAAATGACCGGGAGCAAAATACATGAGAAAGATGTATTTTATTCATTGGTTAAAACCGATACCCCAATTCCTATAGAGATAACGAAATTAACCAATATTGATAATGAGCAGCTTAAAGGTGCGCCCGAAGCAAAGGATGTCCTGATCGACTTCTTTAATTTCATCGGAAGCTCAATATTGGTTGCACATCACGCAAAACACGAGCAAGCATTCATGAAAAAAATCACCTTAGACCTGCTTCGCGTCAGTTTTGAACACCGAATCATAGACACTTCATTCTTAGTCAGGCTAGCGAATCCCTTCTTTCAGCCCTCGGCATTAGAACAGCTTTGCCAAGATTGCGGTATTGAAGTGACAGATCGGCATCATGCTTTAGCAGACGCTAAAATGGCTGCTAAAATATGGGCATTTTTTTTAAAAAAAGCACAGGAC
>NZ_JBAVFI010000735.1:0-1569 GCF_049588175.1 Mesobacillus sp. | reverse complement strand
CCTTAATCTATACGAATAAGAACATATAAAGTTTCACACGGAATCATGGGGACGTATCTTATGCTTCCGTTTTCTAAATAGAATTTCTCATTAGATCTTAAACTGTAAAAACTTAAACATAACTTCTTATAGGAGCAAAGGGTACGTCCCTTTGCTCCACTGCGTCCCTTTGCTCAACTGAATAAAAAAGAAGCGCAGGGTACGTCCCCATGCTTCCGTGTGAAACTTTATATGTTCTTATTCGTATAGATTAAGGACAAATTGATAAGGGGATTTTTATGGGGAATATAATTTTATTTGCGCTTTTGGTTGGACTGGCATCTGCCCTGATTCTGATTCCATTTTCAAAAGGGGAACAGCAGGAGAGGAAAATGACGTCTGTTTTACTGATCGCTGCTATTGTCCTTTTTACGATTGGGACTTTTGCGTTTTATTATTTGTTTAATTTGGACCGGAACCTTTCTTCTTTGTGGCCGTTTGCAATTCTGGTCACGCTTGGCGGAGCGATTTTTGCAGCCGGGAAGGAACGGATGATTAAAGGGAGTATGTTTTTGCTCACCTTGCTTATAGGTGTGTATTTTTTACTCGCTTTTCTTTTTAACGCAGAGGATAAATATGAATCTGCGAAAATGGCAGAAAAGATGGAGATTTCAACCTTTGATGAAAAAGAAACACCGGCGAGTGTCCCTCCTCATTTTGCCCGCAATAAAATGAAAAAGGCGTTTGGCCAGGTTCCGAATACAAGTTTTTACGAGCTTGGGAATTTGCAAATCCAAAAGGTCAATGGAGAATATGTCTATATCGCTCCTGTTGAATTTTCGGGTCTTTTCAAATGGGTGAATGGCAAGTCGACACCGGGTTATTTTACCATCAGTGCCACAGATTCATCAGCAAATCCAAAATTCAAGAAATCAGACATGATTTATACACCTTCTTCTTTCTTCAATAAAAATATCGAACGCCATTTACGAATGCAGTATCCTGAGTCGATTTTTTACGGAGACACCCAGCTTGAGGTCGATGACGAAGGAAAACCTTATTATATCAGGACCTTCGGCGAATTTATCTCTGCCCGCAACGGCTTTAAAGTGAAAGGGGTGGTGGTCGTTGACCCGAAATCGGGGGATACGAAGATGTATGCTTTAGCGGATGTACCTGAGTTTATTGACGGCGCCGTTTCCCCAGAAGCAGTAAGCCTGCAAAACAGCTATTACGGCAATTACATTCATGGCTTTTGGAACAGCCTTTTTGGCAAAAAGGATGTAAAATTGCCGTCGGATGAAGGGACCGAAGCCCAGGTCAGCCCGATCTTCGATGAAAATGGCGAAATGTATTATTTCACCGATTTTACCAGTCCGAAAGAAGGGGTCGACTCAATGCTCGGGTATTCACTGACGAATTCAAGGACAGGGAAAGCAACCTTCTACACTGGAAATCTTGAAGAATCCTATATGGATTCCGAAGGTGCGATGCAAATTATTGAAAAGAAGTTCATTGAGAAAAAGTGGCATGGAGAAATGCCGATTCTCTATAACTTCTATGGAGAAGCAAGCTGGTTAACATCTGTTC
>NZ_JBAVFI010000734.1:0-3911 GCF_049588175.1 Mesobacillus sp. | reverse complement strand
TGATGAAGGAATATCTATGAACACATTCAGCCGGTATGGTGACCGCAAAGAATATCCATGGGTATCCAATGAAAAATGGTCCATGATGGCATGGGATCCGCTGCAGCAATGCTCTACTTGTGAATGGCGCCACCGCTGCGGACAAACCTTAAATCGTGATTACTACCGTCATGCTGGCGATTTAATTATTTGTTCCCATGACTTTTATATGGAACATGTCTGGACAAAGGAGTCCCGCAAAAGGGAAGGGCAAATGCCGCTTCTCCCTGAAGCAAGTACGGTCATTTTTGATGAAGGTCACCTGCTTGAATTTGCAGCCCAAAAAGGACTCACTTATCGGTTTAACTCACAAACGCTGACGACTGTCCTTACAGGATATATGCATCAGGATGTTAGGGAAGAATCGCTTTATTTAATCGAGGATATTTTAGAGCTTCATGATGCATGGTTCGACCTGCTTGTTGATAACTCAGTAGCAGTTGAAGGATCTAATCGAAAAGAAGTTCCGCTCCTTGCTAGTATCAGGAAAACTGCTGAAACCCTTGAGAAAAAGGTAAGTGATTTGATGGATCAGCTTGTTTTTGATGCTGAATTATTCGTCATTGATGATTACCATTTGAAAATCATGGAAGAGTATTTGGAGTTCTTTGCATATGGTTTAGGAATTTTCCTAAAAAATGATGAAGGGATCTTTTGGCTTGAGGAGAATGAGGTTCAAACGTCATTGGTGATTATGCCTCGATTAGTAGAAGATATTTTGAAGAAGGAAGTCTTTTCGCAAAATATTCCTTTTGTTTTTTCTTCAGCTACATTATCTCAGGCAGGCGATTTTAGTTATATTTCTAAAAGCCTTGGTATTGAACAGTTTTCTTCCTTTACAGTGGCATCTCCGTTTGATTATGAAGAGCAGATGAAGATGGAGGGACACATTCAGACAGATGAAACGAATAAGTGGGAGCAGATTGGGGCCGACTTATTAAGCCAAAACGGAAAATCACTAGTGTTATTTTCATCTTCTCAGGAAATGGAACGCTTTCGAGCATGGGCTGATCTCCAACAATGGCCATTTGCCATTCTTTTTGAGGGAGACAGAGAAATTAGTGAAACAGTAAAGGTCTTCCAAAGCGAGCATACAACAGTACTATGTTCGTATAGCTTATGGGAAGGGTTGGACGTTCCAGGTGAATCATTAATCCAGGTGATTATTACTTCCTTGCCGTTCCCTCCTCATGACCCTGTTTTCCAGGCGAAACGAAAGCATGCCAATAACGCATCTGCAGAGATTGACCTGCCATATATGCTGCTTCGCTTAAGGCAGGGAATGGGCCGTTTGATTAGGAGCAGCCAGGATAATGGAATTGTACATCTGTGGTTAACAGCTGAGCAGAAGGACGCCTATATAAATGAAATCGTAAAAGTTCTCCCTGTTCAGAATGTCAAATGGCACTAGTAATTATTAAAGATGAAAAAAGAATCCCGGAAGATAAATACCTCCGGGATTCTTTTTAGCTAAGGTGAGGAGTTAAATTAAAACCAGCATCCACATTTTCTGTGGTGGCGGTCACGATCGTCACGATCACGATCATCCCTTCTATCCTGAACACCTTCTAAGTCTTCAATAATACAACGACGCACTGCACGGCAAAGATCATCAAAGTCGATAGTTGCTCTCACTTGATTACGGTCCCTATCCCTGTCCCTGTTAGGGAAAAAAACATTAGAAACATCGTTGTTATTTCTGTTGCATCCCATTTTTTTTCAACTCCTTCCCTTGTTGATACATTATCTTATGAGATAATGGACAACATGCTAGGGGTTCTGCCCTGTAAATCGTAAAATGTGCTACTCTCCTAGATAAGGGGATTAAATATTAGATACACAAGATAATCACGAAATAGATTAGGACTGAATCTTTACATTCTAAAGGTGTTTCACCAATAAAATGGTTAATAATATGGTTATATTCATAATGAACGGAGTTGAAAAACATGAGTAAAGCGAAGAGTAAAAGCGGAACAGGAAGAGGTACAGGTAAAAAAGGATGGAACAGATGGCAATCAAGCGCGAATAAAGCTAAAAGTTTCAAGCCTTATAAGAGTAAAGGTGTGAAACACCAGGATAAAACAGAAGAATAATGAAGAGGCTAATCTGCAAATGTGATGTTTTAAAGAGAATCTGAAGGTTCCATTATCAGCAAAACATCTTATTTAATAGATTCATATGTAAAAAAGCAAGCGGAAATCCGCTTGCTTTTTTTAATGCATATGACGGTATACTCCGATCACTTTGCCAAGAATCGAAACGTTGCGGAGGATAATTGGATCCATCGATGAATTTTCTGGCTGTAGCCTGAAATAATCCTTTTCCTTGAAGAAACGCTTAACTGTTGCTTCGTCTTCTTCTGTCATCGCAACCACGATATCACCATTGTTGGCCGTTTTCTGCTGCTTAACGATGACATAATCACCATCAAGGATTCCGGCTTCGATCATACTGTCTCCCATGATTTCAAGCATGAACACTTGCTCATCATGAGGAACTAGACGATCAGGAAGAGGGAAGTACTCTTCAACGTTTTCGATTGCCGTAATCGGCATACCCGCAGTTACTTTACCAACGACAGGTACATTGACAACTTTATATTTAGGGATACGGCTATCTTCTTCTATTTCAAGGATTTCGATTGCGCGAGGCTTTGTAGGATCGCGCCTGATCAAGCCCTTGCTTTCTAGTCTAGCTAAATGTCCATGGACAGTGGAGCTGGAGGCAAGGCCAACCGCTTCGCCAATTTCGCGTACGGATGGTGGATATCCTTTTTTCTTGACTTCACCTTTAATGAACTCAAATATGTCTTGTTGCCGTTTCGATAACTTCGTCATATTCACGCACCTCGTATATTTTCTTGTCCTTATTATACCATGTCCTCTATCGAGATACAAACATAAGTTCGAATAATTAGTTGACACGAAACAAATGTTCGCTTTATAATAAAATCAAATAAACGAACATACATTCGTGAAGAGGTGCTGAACATGAAAAAACTTTGGGAAAACTATTCATATGCCATTATCCTGCTTGCGGTCAGCTTGATTTTTTCGTTTGTGGCGAAAGCTCATTTAAATAGTTCTGACGATGCATACATAACTGTTACTATAGAAGAAGGGCAATCATTATGGGAGATTGCCGAAACATATGCAAATGAACATAACCTTTCAGAAAACGAGTTCGTTAGCTGGGTACAGGAAAAAAACGGACTAACCGGAGAAGTTATCTATCCTGGCGATGAACTTGTCATCCCGGTGATGGCTGAGCAAATTGAGCCCACACAGATTGCCGGTGCAGAAAGATAAAATAAGCAAAGCGAAATAAGGTGACATCATGAAAGCAATTATTTATTGCCGCGTAAGTACGACAAAAGAGACACAGGAAACCTCACTGGCGAGGCAGGAGGAAGAACTAATCCGCCTTGCTGGCAGCTGCGGCTTCGAAGTTGAGAGAATCATTAAGGAGCAGGCAAGCGGATATGATCTTGAAAGAGAAGGTATATTGGAACTTCTCGACCTAATAAAAGATAAAACAATCGGAGCACTGCTGATTCAGGATGAAACCCGTCTTGGCAGAGGAAATGCAAAGGTAGCAATTCTACACTGCATATTAAAAGAAAAAATTAAGCTTTACAGTATTTCGCACAATGGTGAGCTTCAGCTTTCGGAATCAGATTCGATGGTGCTTCAAATTGTGAGCATGGTTGAAGAATATCAAAGAAAGATTCATAATATCAAAATCAAAAGAGGGATGCAGCGCGCTGTTGAGCACGGATATAAGCCCCAGAGGAACTTGAAAAATCAAGGTGACCATTCCGGGAGAGAAAGGAAAGATATGCCAATCGAAGAGATAGTCAAGCTCAGGAA
>NZ_JBAVFI010000733.1:0-3824 GCF_049588175.1 Mesobacillus sp. | reverse complement strand
GGAAAGAAATACGCGATGCTGTTGATCTCAGAAAGCACCTATACAATCAAAAGAAGGTCGGCGATGAATTAAAGGTTAAGTTTTACCGCAATGGCAAGCTTCAGGAAACAACATTAAAATTAGGCGGCGAAACATTGTAACGGCTTGTGGGTAGATGAACAGGGAGCAAATGCTTCCTGTTTTTTTATGTTAAAATGGTCTGTGGATAATTTATTTAGATTTTTAGTGAATGATAAAAATATAAAAAGCCAAGAAGGGATTTGGGAAAATGAAGTATTGTTGCAGTGAACATGTAGAATTAGCGCTAGATGAAGCAGTGGATGAGTATGAAACAGCACCACAATTAGAGAAGTTGGAGGCTGTGGAAAACTCGGGGTTTTCTTGTGGATACTGTGGACAACCTGCAGTATATATTGTAGCGAACGAATGATCGCCTACTAAATGTGGATACAGGGTGTGGATATGTGGATATCTTCTGTGGATATCTTGTTTGTAAACTGTTTGTAATTTGTTTGTAAAGTGGGGATGACTGTGAATATCTCAATCGTTACGGTTGGCAAATTGAAAGAAAAATACCTGAAACAGGGGATAGAAGAATACTTAAAGCGCCTTGGAAGCTATGCAAAAGTCGATGTTATTGAGGTGTCAGACGAGAAAGCACCAGAGGAATTAAGTGAAACAGAAATGGTTCAGGTAAAGCAAAAAGAAGGAGAACGGATCCTGGCAAAAATTAACCCAGATGCACATGTTATTGCTTTAGCCATAAACGGAAAGTTGAAGTCATCGGAAGAACTTGCAGACAGCCTCGATAAGCTGGCCACCTATGGCAAAAGCAAAGTGGCTTTCGTTATTGGCGGATCCCTTGGCCTGAGCGATGAAGTTCTGAAACGATCCGACGAGCAGCTGAGCTTCTCGAAGATGACCTTTCCGCACCAGCTAATGCGTTTGATCTTGGTTGAGCAGATTTATCGGGCTTTTCGGATTAATCGGGGTGAACCTTATCATAAATAGAGCCAAAAAAAGTTGAAAATAAGACGGCAAGTTGCCTTTAATAATAGAAAAAGGATAGCTAAGGTCATAGAGTCCTAGCTATCCATATTTTTATTAATTAATTTTTCACCTGAGTTTTGCAATAAACATCAACAAAGTGAGCAGGGTTTAATTTTTCGCCGGTTACACGGCGAATTTTTTCATTCCAGTCATAAAGGGCAGCTGGTTTGAAGAATTGATTGATGAGCATTTCTCCCGTTTCTTTTGTGAAAAATTCAGGAGAAATCTTCGTTTCAATATGACGAAGAAGTTGTGCAGCCATTAATTCCCCGAGTAGATAATTTTGGTAATAAACAGGTGCGAGTGTAAAATGAATTTTTGCAGCCCAATCGGGATGATCTGTTGCATCAGGAGGAGTGACTAGCTGAATTTCCTTTACTGTTTTCCACCATAAAGCGTTTAAATCTTGATTGGGATTTTCGTAAAGTTCTTTTTCAAAAAATACAAAGGTAATAATCCATCTTGCTGCAATAAGCATTTGTAACTGTTGGTACTTTTCTAATTCAGGAGCAAGTCCATTTACTGTGGCTTCATCAACTTGTAAAAAGCGCTTTAACCAACGAGGGTCTTTGCCCATTTTTCCAAATAACATCGCGATCGACTCGGTTGTTAAGGTATGACTTACTGTGCGCAGTCCGAATGGAAGGCTGGAGTCTATATATTTGAAATAAGCTGCATGGCCAAACTCATGTAGGTTCGTTTCCATCCAATACGCATCTTCCGTTAAGTTGCAAAGGACACGAACGTCTCCTTCGCGGTCAATATCCGTGCAAAAGGCTGTTGGGTTTTTGTTTTCTCTAGGGAACAAATCGCTTTTGGCATATAGGTCATCAATTTCGATTCCCATTGAGCTAAACGTATCTGTTGTGATTTGGACAATATCTTTCCCTTGGTAAAAAGGATCTAGATTGGTTGAATCAGATGGTGGTGCCTCTTGGAAAAAGGGATCGACATAATGCCAAGGGCGTATATCCTCTGGATTAATCCCAAATTTAGCTGCTAAACGTTCGTCTAGTTCTTTCTTCATCGAGCGGTAGGCTTCATCTGATTGTGCAATAAGTTCGTTGAAAATAGCGAATACCTCGTCACGGTCAAGTTCTTGAAGAGCAAAGCCCATTTGATGGTGGTTATCATAACCAAGTAGTTGTGCTGCTTCATTGCGCTTCTTCACAAGCTCAAGCAGGCCTTTTTCTACGACTTTCCCAACTTCCTTACTTGCAAACCATACTTTTTTGCGTAATTCCTGGTCATCACTATTAACCAATACTCCCCGAATATCATTGGCAGAATACTTTTTGCCATCCACTTCAGGGGAGTATGTGTTAAATAATAAATTTAGTTCAGAAGAGCGTTTTGATAGATCAGCAATCACTTCTTCAGGAAGTTGGTTACCTTCCATTTCGCTTAGCAGAAGTTTAAGCTGACGTTTTTCGATCTCGGTTAAGTTTTCCGTTGCTAGAAATTGTTTTGTTTTCTCATATGTATCTTTTGAAGAAAATAAAAGGTTGTATCGAGTTTCAGCATCACTTAATTTAGCAGCCCATTCAGAGTCTCCAGTGGTTTGGGCCATCCAGCTTGATTGAGTCCCATCTTTATATAATCCTTGCATTTGGTCATTGATTTCTTTTAAGAAGGTTTGTAATGTTTCCATATGTATCACTACCTTTCTATAGTTAATTATCATAATAGTAACATTATTAAGTATTCTTTAGAGATATTCTTAAACCTTTAAAAAGCTTCTAAAAATCTCCTTTTAAGTTCCTAAATCTTTTGACTACACTTTTTTCTCTCCTAACGGATCCTCCTGAAATTGTTAATTTGACGTATTTGTGAAACTATGAACAAACTAATTCAGAATGTGACGAACTTCACAAATTTAATCCTCCTACAGTAATACAATTTAGACATAGAGAAAACATTATCTATCTTAAAAATTCCATATATAAGATCAATAGTGGGAGGAACGAAAAATGGAAAAGAAGAAACTGGTCATGATTGGCAACGGGATGGCGGGAGTCAGGACAATAGAAGAACTGTTGAAGCTTGATCGTGAAGCATACGAGATTGCGATTTTTGGGAACGAACCGCATCCGAATTACAACCGGATCATGTTGTCTACAGTCCTGCAGGGTGATAAGAGTATTGAGGACATTATAATGAACGACTGGGAATGGTATAAGAACAATGGTATCAAGCTTTATGTCGGCGAAGAGATCGTAAAAATAGACAAGGAAAATAAACAGGTCATTTCAAGTGCGGGCCGGATTGCCGAATACGATGAATTGATCATCGCGACCGGTTCTAGTTCATTTATTTTACCAGTGCCTGGTGCTGATAAAAAAGGCGTCGTCGGTTTTCGTGATATCCATGATTGTGAAATGATGATCAAAGATTCTCGTGAATATAAGAAGGCGGTTGTCATCGGCGGCGGTCTCCTTGGATTGGAAGCAGCACGGGGCCTCCTCAATCTGGGGATGGAAGTGGATGTCGTCCACCTCATGCCATACTTGATGGAAAGGCAATTGGATGCCACTGCTTCTGAAATGCTGAGAAAAGAATTGGAGTCCCAGGGGATGAACTTCCTGCTTGAGAAGCAGACCGCTGAAATCCTCGGCGATGAACGGGTGACAGGGCTCCGGTTCGCGGATGGCTCCGAAGTGGCAGCCGATCTTGTTGTCATGGCCGTGGGCATCCGCCCAAATGTCCAGCTTGCCAAGGACAGCGGAATTTACGTGAATCGCGGGATTGTTGTCAATGATTATATGGAAACAGAC
>NZ_JBAVFI010000732.1:0-3008 GCF_049588175.1 Mesobacillus sp. | reverse complement strand
GCAGTACCGCCGCCGAAAAAAGGAGAACATACCGATGCTATTTTAAGAGAATCACTTGGAGTGAATGAACAGCAAATAAGTGATTGGCAGACAAAGGGTATCTTATAAAATTCATATTTTACGAGAAGCGGAAGGGGAAATGTCGGTATGATGAATGTTCCACTGACAGTAGGATCACTATTGGAAAGAGCAGAGAAGTTTTTCCCGAAAAAACAGGTAGTTTCACGGACTTTATCTGGAATCCATCGGTTTACTTACAAGGAAATAGGCGAACGCACCCGCAGACTTGCCAGTGCCCTTGAAAAGCTTGGGATTAGCAAAGGAGATAGGGTCGGAACGTTTGCCTGGAATCATCATCGCCATCTAGAAGTCTACTTCGCTGCGCCGGGGATGGGTGCCGTGCTGCATACAATCAACATCCGCCTGTCTCCGGAACATGTCTCTTATATTATCAATCATGCAGAAGACAAGGTTTTATTAATAGATGAGGATTTGCTGCCGCTGATTGAGCGGAGCAAGGAGCAATTTAAAACCGTAGAGGCCTATATCATCATGACAGACAAGGATGAGCTTCCAGAAACAACGCTTGAGCCAGTCTACTCATATGAAGCCTTGCTCCGTGAAGCTAGCCCGAATTTCGAATTCGTGAAGGATCTCGATGAAAATGACCCGGCTGGAATGTGCTATACCTCGGCAACGACAGGGAATCCAAAGGGTGTAGTGTACTCTCACAGAGGAATCGTCCTGCACAGCTTTGCATTTGGATTGGCGGATACCGCGGCACTTTCGGAATCGGATGTCGTCCTTCCAGTTGTGCCGATGTTTCATGCCAATGCCTGGGGGCTGCCGTTCGCTGCGACCTGGTTCGGATCGACTCAGGTACTGCCAGGGCCGCTGTTCACGCCGAAGCTGCTGGCAGAGCTGATCGAAAAGGAGAAAGTAACTTTTACTGCTGGTGTACCGACCATTTGGCTCGGCTTGCTGAACGAACTCGAAAATGGAAGCTATGATACTTCTTCGTTACGGTCCATCGTCTGCGGAGGTTCAGCAGCGCCACGAGGAATGATCAAAGCCTTCGAAACGAAATATAAAATTCCGTTCCTTCACGCTTATGGCATGACGGAGACGACTCCGCTGGCGACGGTATCACGCCTTAAAAGCTATCAGGTCGGCTTGGACGAGGATGAAATCCTCGACATCCGCTCCAAGCAGGGACTTCTTGTGCCAGGCCTGGAAATGAAAGTAATCGGAGGCAATGGAGAAGTCAAATGGGATGGCGAGGAAATGGGTGAACTCCTGCTTCGCGGACCATGGATTGCTGATGAGTATTATAAGGATGATCGTTCTAATGATGCGTTCAAGGACGGATGGCTGTACACTGGGGACGTAGCAACCGTTGATGAAGAAGGCGTCATCAAGCTTGTTGACCGCACCAAAGACCTAATCAAGAGCGGCGGAGAATGGATTTCGTCAGTTGATTTAGAGAATGCATTGATGGCACATGAAGCCGTATTCGAAGCGAGCGTCGTTGCCGTGCCGCATCCGCAGTGGCAGGAACGACCAATTGCCTGTGTCGTCTTGAAGGAGCAGTATAGGGATCAAGTCGATAAGCAGGAGCTGCTCGATTTCATTACACCCCAATTTGCCAAATGGTGGCTCCCAGATGATGTCGTCTTTATGGAAGAAATTCCTAAGACTTCAGTAGGTAAGTTCCTGAAAAGAGCCCTGCGCGACCAATTAAAGGACCATCTGGCGCAGAAATCATAATCAATAATGGCCGACCGCATTTTGCGGCCGGTTTTTTAAGTGCTCTTATGAGGCGACTGCGAATAAGATCTTAGCCAATTCAAAATGCTAATTCGCTAACCATCAATGAAGGTTCAAAATAAATTCCATTCGCTCCTATTCTGATTGTTTTACTAATAACATTGCTCTTTGGTCAAAATGTAAAACTTGCAGGTAAAGGATAATTAATATACTATATGTTTAAACGCTTAAACATTTAAACACTTAAACATTAGATATAAATCAGGAGGTATTTCAATATGAACAAAACAGTTTTGATCACTGGAGCCACAAGCGGTTTAGGATATGAATTTGTAAAGATGTTTGCTGCCGATGGCTATGATTTAGTACTGGTAGCACGGAATAAATTGAAAATGGAAGAGATAAAGAGCCATTACTCAAATACAAAAGTTACTGTTATTGAAAAAGACTTAAGCAAGCAATATGCAGCCAAAGAGGTTTTTGAGGAAGTTAAAGCTGCTGGTATCACGATTGATACTTTAGTGAATAATGCAGGTTTTGGGTTAATGGGTAAATTTGAGGAGCTGCACATTAGCAAACAATCGGAAATGATCCAATTGAATATCGCCGCACTTACTGAATTGACATATTACTTTTTACCTGAAATGAAGAATAGTTCTAATGCAGCCAGAATTCTTAATGTTGCCAGTACTGCGGCTTTTCAGCCCGGCCCTTTAATGGCGGTTTATTATGCAACGAAAGCGTACGTTCTGTCATTTTCAGAAGCATTGGCTGAAGAGCTGACTGATACGAATGTAACAGTAACCACGCTATGCCCGGGAGCCACAAAGACGAATTTTGCTTCCGTTGCCAATGTTGAAAAGACAAAAATGTTCAGCGGCGCGATGTCATCACAAGAAGTTGCTGAAGAAGGGTACCGAGCACTTTTATCTGGAAAGCGGGTAGTCATCACTGGCAGCACGAACAAACTCGGAGCGTATGCCGCGAAATTCCTCCCAAGAAGGTTAGCAGCTAAAATAGCCAAATATGTTGCGAAAGAGGCATAACTGCGTTTTAATATTGGAAAAAAGAAGAATAAAGGAGATCGTTCAATGGGGGAACAAGCAATCGATGTTTTTCGTTCGTGTATACCGCTCTTTACTGCATTAAGTGATCCAGCCAGGCAGGATATCATATTGCTTTTGGCTGAACATGAGAGCTTAAGTGTTAACCACATTGCAGAGCACTCAACTTTATCGAGG
>NZ_JBAVFI010000731.1:0-5429 GCF_049588175.1 Mesobacillus sp. | reverse complement strand
GAACTTCACTTTTGAAGCAGGATTTTTCACGAAAGAGATTTTTCCTATAATTAGCGAACTGAATATTATCCACGAAAATCGCCATTTGTAAGAAAACCTAAATCTCTACTTCCACTCCATAATGATCCGACACTACTGGTTTATTTTTACCGTTAAAAATCACCCTTGAATATCTTGGTTGGACTGGCTGGCCAGCTAAAATCAGGTCAATCCGCAAATCCTGCTTGTTCTCTTCCCAGCCAGCGATTTCTCCTGCAATCGTCACTCCAGAATCTTTCTCAGCCGCAAGTTCAAAGGTATCATGCAATCCCTTTTCCAAGAGGTACTTATAACCTTCTCCTCGTACGGAGGCAGCATTATTGAAATCGCCCATTAAAAAGAATGGAGCATCCTTTTTCACATGTTCCATAAGTGAATCGGCCTGAAACTGGAAAGGCTCCTCTTCATCATGCCACCATCCGAGATGGCATGAATAGAAGGAAACAGGCTGCCCATCAACATGAATCTTTGCTCCGACAATCTTTCTCGTCTTCCAGTAGTTCTGGTCATGACCGCGAGAGATGAAAAAAGAATACTCTTCTTCAATCTTATGCTTCGTCAAAATCGCAAGTCCCTCTTCATAGACCTCATAACCGAGATGAGCAAAATCCCAGGTGAAGCGATAATCCTCAACACCCAGCTTGCGAAGCTCTTTCACAAGCACGAGCGCAAAATTATCTTCTCTGATCGTACCGTACGCAATTGGAGAATCGATACGCTGGCTGACCTCCTGCAGGGCAATAACATCATAGCCATTCTCCGCAATCGTCTCAGCCAGAATACTTATTTTTTCAAGCTGGTTGTCTTCCTGCCAGGAGTGGCAGTTTAACGTCAGTAACTTCATCTATTAAGCCCCCAGAAGGTCTTGGATGTCTGACTTCAACACGTCAGCTTTTGGTCCGTAAATCGCCTGGACCCCTTTATCCTTTACAATCAGCCCAAGAGCACCATTGCTCTTCCACTCTTTCTCGCCAGCTACTGCAGAAGGGTCTTTTACCGTCACACGCAAGCGAGTCATACATGCATCTACATCTTCAATATTCTCTTGTCCTCCTAGTAATTCAATCAGCACTGGAGCCAGTGAATCTTTCTTTACAGCAGAAGTAGAAGCAGCTGCACTTTCTTCCTCGATGTAGTTGCCGTTGCGGCCTGGAGTCGGGAAGTTGAATTTTTTGATCATAAAGTTGGCTACACCATAGTTTAAACCGAAGAATACTAAACATGCGATCACGAAGTTAACAAGGTCCAGCCATAATCCAGCTTTAATGATCATCGGTGTTCTCGTCACTAATTCAATAAAACCGAAAGAGTGTACACGGATGTGAATGATGTCAACAATCGCGAACGCAAGCCCTGTCATAACAGCATACACGACATATAATACAGGCGCCGCAAACATGAACATGAATTCAATCGGCTCCGTTACACCTGTTAAAAATACAGCCAAACCGGCAGAAAGGAACATTGATTTATACTTTGTGCGCTTATCAGGATCAACGTTGCGATACATCGCAAGCGCGATACCGATCAATGCCGCAGTTGATAGAATCATCTGTCCGACTTTGAAACGAGCAGGTGTTACATCATTCAGCAATTGCTTGTAGCTGGCTGTGTCACCAGCAGCATGGAAGTTGTTCAAGTCCGCGATCCATGCAAGCCATAGCGGATCCTGTCCGGCTACAATTGAACCAGCACCTGAACCCGTCAGGATTTTGTACGTTCCGCCTAGCTCTGTATAGTTGATCGGAACCGTCAGCATGTGGTGAAGTCCGAAAGGCAAAAGCAAACGTTCCAATGCACCGAAAATAAATGGCGCGATGATTGGCGCTGTATTGCGTGATGTTGCGATCCATTGTCCAAAGTCATTCAAAAGACCCTGGATGAACGGCCATACAAGTGACAGAATCAGCGCAACAACGACTGAACCGCCGATTACGACGAATGGCACAAAACGCTTTCCGTTAAAGAAAGAAAGTGAGTTTGGCAATTTATCATAGTTATAATACTTATTGAACAGGTTAGCTCCAAGGAAACCTGCGATGATCCCCACGAACACGCCCATGTTCAATGCAGGCGCACCAAGGATAGATGTGAAATAATCTTTTACAACTAACTCTTGTCCAAAGAGTGAGTTAACAGTCGCTTCAGGATTTGTAAGCATATCACCTTGGACGCCAAAAATAGCACCGGTAATCCGGTTAATCAGGATAAAAGCGATAAGCGCAGCAAAGGCACCTCCAGCACGTTCCTTAGCCCATGAGCCCCCAATCGCTACTGCAAACAAGATATGTAGGTTCGTAATAATAGCCCAGCCGATGTCTTCCAATATTCGTGCAATCGTTTGCAGAAAAACGATATCAGAAGCCGTCATTCCGACCAATTTCCCAAGTGAAATCATGATTCCGGCAGCAGGCATAACCGCTACTACAACAAGGAGCGCTTTACCGAACTTCTGCCAAAAATCGAAAGATAATAACTTCTTCATTGTGTTTCCTCCCTTGATGTATAGGCTTTCATTTAAATCCACAAGCATTTTTTCAGCAGATTTTCGAATAGCCTTATCTATCAATTTATCAATTTAATTTTATTGTTATATTAAAATAACACGCTTTCAAAATTTATGCAAACGTTTGCGGAAAGTTTTAAGATTTGCACGATTTTCTCCCTAACTCTCGGCACATGAAAAATTTTATCGAATGGCAGCAGTCTATGCTGACGATTCGTAAAATGTCGAATCGAAAGATGACTGAAAATTCTATATTTTACCTTTCCCGGGAAATATCCTGTCGAAAATCCCATTCGACAAACTCCATTTCTTACATGTACAGCGTATACCTTCGAACATCAAAAAAGGCTGACGGAATCATTCCGCCAGCCTTTGATGCAACTTTTATCGCTTATTCAATTCTTCGACAAGCAATTTATTAACAAGCGGCGGGTTCGCCTGGCCTTTTGTAGCTTTCATGATCTGTCCGACCAGGAAGCCTTTTGCCTTGTCCTTGCCGCCTTTAAAATCCTCCACAGATTGCGGGTTGGCATCAAGAATCTCGGAAATAATCTTCAGCAACGCACCTTCGTCGGAAATCTGGACGAGTCCTTTTTCCTTAACGATTTGTTCTGGGTTGCCGCCGTTCTCAACTAGTTCCTTGAACACTTGCTTCGCGATCTTCGTGGAAATCGTTCCGTTTTCAATCAGCTTGATCATGCCAGCAAGAGCTTCTGGTTTCAGCGCCGTTTCGTGAAGTTCCTTTGATTCAGCCTTCAAATACGCTGAGAATTCACCCATCAGCCAGTTCGATGCCTGCTTTGGATCAGCCTCTGCCGCTACAGCAGCTTCAAAGAAATCAGCCATTTCTTTTGTCACTGTTAAAACTTCGGCATCATATGGAGGTAATCCCATATCCTCGACATATCGCTTTTTGCGCTGGTCTGGAAGCTCAGGAATTTCCGCACGCACTCTTGCCTTCCACTCTTCATCGATATAAAGATCCGGCAGGTCTGGCTCTGGGAAGTAACGATAATCATCAGAACCTTCTTTTACACGCATGAGAATCGTTGTATTTGTTGCTTCATCGAAGCGGCGCGTTTCCTGCTGGATTTCACGGCCAGCGAGGATTTCCTCTTCCTGGCGCTTCTCTTCATGTTCTAGGCCTCTTCTGACGAAGTTAAATGAGTTCAAGTTTTTAAGCTCAGTCTTTGTGCCGAGCTCCTTCTGTCCAACCGGCCTAATCGAAATGTTGGCGTCACAGCGAAGTGAACCCTCTTCCATTTTACAATCCGATACGCCCGTATATTGGATGATCGACTTCAATTTTTCCAGATAAGCATAAGCCTCATCCGGTGTGCTTATATCGGGTTCCGATACGATCTCAACAAGCGGTGTTCCCTGGCGATTGTAATCGACTAATGAATATCCGCTGCCATGAGTCAGCTTTCCCGCATCCTCTTCCATATGGATACGAGTAATCCCGATTTTCTTTTTATAGCCATTCACTTCAATCTCAATCCAGCCATTTTCACCTATTGGCTTATCGAACTGGGAGATCTGGTAAGCCTTCGGGTTATCCGGGTAAAAATAGTTCTTCCGGTCGAATTTCGTGTGTTCAGCGACTTCACAGTTCAGCGCCATAGCAGCTTTCATTGCGTAGTCGACCGCTTTTTTGTTCACGACAGGAAGGACACCTGGGTATCCTAAATCGATCACGGTTGTATTTGTATTTGGCTCAGCACCGAAATGGTTCGGGCTCGCCGAAAAGATTTTCGAGTCTGTTTTTAATTCAACATGGACCTCAAGGCCAATTACCGTTTCAAACTTCATTGTTTTCACCCCTTACAGCTGCGGTTTTTGTTTATGGAATTCAGTTGCCTGCTCGTATGCATGCGCAACCTTGTATACAGTGCTCTCATCAAAGTGGCGTCCGATGATCTGCAAACCTAATGGCAGGCCTTTATCGAATCCGCATGGAACTGAGATAGCCGGTACGCCCGCAAGGTTCACAGGGATCGTTAAAATATCATTCGCGTACATCGTCAATGGATCCGCGATGTTTTCGCCAATTTTAAATGCTGGTGTTGGTGTCGTTGGCCCAACAATCACATCGTATTTCTCGAATACCTTTTCAAAGTCCTGCTTGATCAGCGTGCGTACCTTTTGTGCTTTTTTATAATATGCATCATAATAACCTGAGCTAAGAGCGAATGTACCAAGCATAATGCGGCGCTTCACTTCGTCGCCAAAGCCTTCCGCACGAGTCTTTTTGTACATTTCAATCAGGTTTTCAGCGTTCGAAGTACGGTAGCCATAGCGAACGCCATCAAAGCGCGCCAGATTTGCAGACGCTTCTGATGAAGATAGCAGGTAATATGTTGCCAACGCATATTTGGAATGCGGCAGTGAAACCTCTTCCCATGTCGCACCTTGCTTTTCAAGGACCGCCAATGCATCAAGCACTGATTTGCGGACCTCTTCACTTACACCCTCACCGATATATTCCTTCGGCACGGCAATTCTCAAGCCTTTTACATCACCAGTCAAAGAACCTAGATAGTCAGGGATGTCCACTTTTGCAGAAGTCGAATCCATCTCATCGTGGCCAGCGATCGCTTTTAGCAAAAAGGCATTGTCTTCAACATTGCGCGTGATTGGACCGATTTGATCAAGAGATGACGCAAATGCTACTAGTCCGAATCTGGATACAAGTCCGTATGTAGGCTTCATGCCGACAACTCCGCAAAAAGAAGCTGGCTGGCGGATAGATCCACCTGTGTCAGACCCAAGTGAGAACAACACTTCTCCCGCTGCAACCGATGCAGCTGAACCGCCTGAAGATCCGCCTGGAACTGTTTCTAGGTTCCACGGATTGAAAGTCTTCTGGAAACCTGAGTTTTCA